>DASSZB010000330.1:0-10457 GCA_035702935.1 Dehalococcoidia bacterium | reverse complement strand
AGATGTCGCGCAGCTACCCCGTGAGCACGGCGGAATTCCGCCGCATCAGCGGCGTCGGCGAGCACAAGCTGCGCGAGCTCGGCGATGTATTCACCGCCGAGATACGGGAGTACCTGCGTGACAACCCTCGACAGGCTTTCTCCGGCGGCCAGGCAGCGCCGAAGGTGGGTGATTCACACATGGAGACCGTCCGCCGGTTCAGGGCCGGCCGATCCGCCGACGAGATAGCCGCGGAGCGCGGATTGATGACGGCAACGATCCTGGGGCACCTGGGCGAAGCGGCGGAAGCAGGTGAGGACATTGAGATTGCCCGGTTTCTGTCGGAAGAAGAGATGGATGAGATCGGAACCACGTTTGAGGCAGTCGGTTGGGGTAACCTGACCGGCGTCCGCGAGGCCCTGGGCGAGAGGTTCGACTACGGGATGCTACGCCTGTATCGGGGCGTACGTGGGCCTAGAGCCAGGGAGGGAGGACCCGCTTCAGGAGCAGCCAGGCCCGGCCGTACGCCGGAGTATCCGGCGAGAAGTCCTGGGTTAGCACGCGCTCCGGCGTGACGGCGACGGTGATCTCCTCGCTCTGCTGGACGGACTCCGCCACGCCGCGAACATAGCCGGCGCCGGCGATGCCGCCCAGGTAGTGCCGCGCGATCTCATTTATAAGGCCGGGCCGGTCCGGCTCGATGGCGGCACGGCCGTAGACGGTGACGCTGGCGTAGGGCGGGCGCTCGTCCTGGACGCAGACGGTGACGCGGGGGTCGCGCTGGATGTTGCGGGCCTTGACGCTCTCGATGCCGGTGCGGACCAGCAGGCGGCCTTCGCGATACAGGTACCAGACGGGGGTGAGCACGGGCGCCCCGTCCGCGCTGATCGTGGCCAGGACGCCGACGCGGCGGCCGCGGAGGAACCGCTCCCACTCGTCGCGCTTCAGCCGTTTGGGCATGTCGCCTGCACGCTAGCATTCCGCGTGGGGAGGCGTCAAACGTGCTTTCGCCCCCTTCGGGCAGACCACTGACGCAGCCACGTCACGCCCCTCTCGTAAGCTCGTGGCAGGATGAGCGCTCAGCATGCAGGACTTACGCTTCCGGGGTCCGCTCTGATTGAGTCCCCGGCCCCGTACGCAAGATGCTGCATCAATCAGCCAAAACGCGGAATCTCACGAAGAGAAAACAGTTTTTGCACCCTGGGACAATCAATTGCCAGGAACGAAATACCGGGTCAATCAGAAATTAGGTAGCCTTAGGCATTTGATTGAAGCCATCCCATAGGTGCCAGGAGCTTGTTGACGTGGTGCGTGATCGGGGTACAATTACAGAAACGAACACGCGCCTTATCAATTATGGTAACCATTCTTCACACAGCCGACGTTCACCTGGACCGGGCCTTCAGCGGTCCCGGCATGAGCCAGGGTGTGGCCGCTGCTCGCCGCCAGGAGCTGCGAGAGGCCGTTCGTCGGCTCGTGGACCTGGCGATCGAGTCTCACGCCGACGCCGTCACCATCGGCGGCGACCTCTACGAACACGGCCGGGTGACGCTGGACACGGGCAACTTCCTGCGGCAGCAGTTCGAGCGCATGGCGCCGGCGCGAGTCTTCATCGCACCCGGCAACCACGACCCCTACGTGCCGGGCTGCCTGTACGAGCGCGTGGAGTGGCCACAGAACGTGCACATCTTTGCGGGGCTCCGCTTTGAACCCGTGCCTGTCGCCGAAGGCGTGACGCTCTGGGGCGCGGGTCACGATGGGCCGGCGCTGCGGCAGAACATACTGTCGGGCTTCCGGGCCGGCGGGGGCGGCCGGCACCTCCTCCTCTTACACGGCTCGGACACGCACGCTGTTCCGGAAGGCAAACCGGTGCACGCGCCCTTCCTGGCCGAGGACGTGGTGGCGACCGGGGCCGATTTCGCGCTGGCCGGCCATTACCACTCGCCGCGCCTGTACCCGCAGGCGAATCCGGTGTTCGCGTATCCGGGGAGCCCGGAGGCTTTGGACTTCTCGGAGGAGGGCGAGCACTGCGTCCTGCGGCTGGACGTGGGGCCTGACGGCGCGTCGCCCCGATTGCTGCCCTTTGGGCGGGTCTCCTACAGCACGCACAGGATCGACTTGACGTCTATGATCACTTCCGACGAGGTGCGGTCAGCCATCGCCGGCCTTCCCGAGGGCGGGATCGTACGGGTGATCCTGGAAGGGCAGTTGCATCCGGACGTGGACCTGGACGTGCCGGCGCTGTACAACGCCTGCGCCGAGCGGTTTGCGTTCCTGGACCTCGTGGACCGCACGCAGCTGGGTTATGACCTGGAGGAGCTGGCTGCCGAGACAACGACGAAGGGCGCGTTTGTGCGCGTGATGATGGCGCGCCTGGAGGTGATGGCCGGCGATGACCGCGAACTAGCCCGGCAGGCGCTCGTCTTCGGCCTGCGGGCTTTTGACAGGCGCGAGCTCACCGTATGAGGCTGCGAAGCATCGACCTGCCGGGGTTCGGCTGCCTGGCGGGTTTCCGCGCCGAATTCGCTCCGGGGCTGAACGTCCTCTTCGGGGACAACGAGGCCGGCAAGTCCACGCTCCAGCAGGCCGTCTGTGCGCTCCTTTACGGCTTCTTCGACGGAGACCGCGCGCGGCCCGATGAGACGGCACGCCACGAGCGGTTCCGCCCCTGGCCGGACGGCCGCGCCGCCACGCCGTACCGCGGTTCGCTGGAATACGAGCTGGAGGATGGCCGCGCCTTCGAAGTGCGGCGAGATTTCTCGTCGGGGGACGTGCCGACGCAGCTGATCGATCTCGTGACCGGCGCCGACGTGGCCTCCCAGTACGGGCAAGGCCGCCATGGCAATGTGCCCTTCGCGCGCAAGCAGGCAGGCATGTCGCGGGCCGTCTTCCAGAGCTGCGCCTTCATCGGGCAGGGAGAGGTGATGGAGGTGTCCAACGGCGCCTCACCCCGCGAGATAGGCGATGCCATCGCGGCGCTGGCGGATTCTTCGCGGCGCGACGTCTCGGCAAAGGCAGCGATCGACCGGCTGAACGCCCTTCTCCAGAAGATCGGCAGTGACCGCGCCCGGACGGCCGAGCTGCCCTCCGCCCGCGAGTCGCTGGGTGTAGCCGAGGCCGAGCTGGCTGCCCTGGAGAAGGCACAACGAGGGGTCGCCCAGAGCGCGGCCGACCTGCGGACAGCCCGTGCGCGGCTGGCCTCGCTGGAACGAGACGTGGTGCGCGGGCAGGTGCTGTTTCTGAAGGCACGCGGCGTATCCCTGCAACGCAAGTTGAAGGAGCTGGCGGAGGCGGACGCGGCTCTGGAACGGGCCGGCCGCGGGATGTCCGAACTGTCCGGCTTCGCCGAATTCCCGGCGGGACAGCGCGACGCTGTCCTGCGCCTGCGGGACCGGTTAGCGGCGGAACGTGAGGGCGCCCGGGAAGCCCGGAGAGCGCTGGAAGAGCGGCGCGATCGGGTTCCCGAAGCGGCCCGCCTGGAGTTCGAGGCACTGCG
Source organism: Dehalococcoidia bacterium (assembly GCA_035702935.1). GTDB lineage: Bacteria > Chloroflexota > Dehalococcoidia > SM23-28-2 > RBG-16-64-32 > DASSZB01. The sequence goes on along the minus strand of DASSZB010000330.1, from coordinate 6,982 downwards.
TTCAGCGGTGGGGTCCCTGTCCGATGAGTCGATTAGCGCGCTGAGAGGCATGGCGTACGCCACCGCTGAGGTCACGCCCCAGCGGCCGAACCTGCTGGCGCGCCTTTGGCGAGCGGTCGCCAGATTGGTGTCGGCGCTGCTCCGGGCGGTGCTGCGGCGGACGGAGGCTGACAGAGGGGAGGAGCGGCCGCCGGCTCCCGTAATGTCCCGCGAGGAGGCGCAGGCGCTGCTGGAGCGGCACACCCGCTACCTGACGCTGCGTCCGGACGTGGAAGCGCTGACAGCGAGCGAGGCGCGACTCAGGACCGCCGAGGCGGCGCTGACCAGCACCGAAGACGAACTGCGGGGCGTGTTGTTTACCGCTATCGCAGCACCTGGACGCGGACTGGACGAATGCGTGGTGGACTTCCTCGAGGGATGCAGGCAGCACACCCTGTACGAAGTAGCCGAGGCGGAAGGCGAAGAAGCGGCGCGCCGGCGCAACTTGCTACTCGGCGAGAAGTCCCCGGACGAGCTACGCGGCCAGTCCGACGAATGCGATCGGCGGCTGGCGGCCCTGGTGGCGGCGAACCCGGAACTGGCCGGCATAGAGCCCGATACCGGTGCGGGGGATATCGCAAAGCGCCTGGAGGGGCAGCAGGCGGAGAGCCGCGCCCTGGAGGTACGCGTCGCGAGACTGGAAGAAGAGGTGCGCTCGTCCCAGAAGGACCACCGGGCGCGGGCGGAGATCGAGGAGGACGCCGAGCGCTGGCGTCGCGAAGTCGCGCGCCTGGAGGCGGCGCGGGCGGCGGCCCAAATGGCGCGCGATGCCATCAGCGAGGCGATGGTGACGGTGTACCGCGACTTCGCGCCGGCCGTAAACGCCTTCTTGAGCGAAGGGTTTGATTACATAACCGAAGGCCGCTACCAGCGGGCGCACGTAGACCCCGCGACGCTCCGGGTCTCACTACTGCTCCCGGAGACGGGGCGGGTGATCACGGACCCGCCGGTCAGCCGCGGCACGCTGACGGCGGCGTACATTTTGATGCGGATGGGCCTGGCGCACCACATGAGCGTCATCGGTGAACCGGTGCCGCTGGTCCTGGACGACCCGTTTGTTGACCTGGACGGCCACCGGCTGGAACGGATGCTGGAGTTCATCATGGGGATCTCCGCGGGGACACAGGTTCTGCTGTTCACGAAGGAGACGCAGATAGCCGATTGGTTCAAGACAATAGACGCAGACGGCCGGCACGCCTTGCACCTGCTTTCGCCGGCAGCACTCGTTACTTCTGCGCTGTAACGTCGGGCACGATTCCCCCGTCCTTCCATTAGGCGCCCCATAAGCCGTTTCACGGGAGCGCCCGGGGACGTTTGCATGACGATATCAGCAGAAGTAACAGGCACCACGGGAATCGGCAGCCGGACAGCTCATGTCCTGGCCCAGCCGGAAGTCTGGTCGCCGGCTCTCACCGGGTCGCTCGAAGGGCTTGGCCTGGAAGTCGCGACGTTTACGGAGTTGCACGACCTCTTTGAGGCCGCGCGCCAGGAAAAGGTCTCGCTCCTTGTCCTGGCCCAGCACAACACCGTATTCGCCATCCGGGCCTGCCGGGTGATCAGGGATCTGCAGGACGCCGCTGTCATGGCGGTGATCCAGCGCGACGGCGACCTGATACCGGTGCTGGACGCGGGCGCCGACGACGCGGTTGTGGCGCGCGTAGACCCGGCGGTCTTCGCGGCCCGCATCCGCGCCCTCCTGCGCCGGACGAATCCGGCGGCCAGGGCAGGGATGGTCACAATCCGCGATCTCGCTATAGACCTGGAGAAGTACCAGGCGTCGCTCGAGGGAAAGCCCCTCGCCCTGACGCCGACTGAGCTCCGTCTGCTGGCCGTCCTGGCACAGCAGGCAGGGCGGGTGGTGGACCCGCGGGCGCTGCTTTCGGCCGTGCACCAGCACGACTACAGCGAGCGGGATGCCCAGAACCTGGTGAAGGTGCACATCGCCAACCTCCGCCGAAAGATGAACGATTCGCGGTCTCCCAATCCCTATATCCTCTGCGTGCGTGGATTCGGCTACATGCTTGAGCGCCGCTCCCGCGCCCGGGAAGATGACCCTTTGCAGAGGCTGCTCGATAGTGAGTGAACGGGACTCGGTCCTGATGGTTGAGGCGCCCTCCGGGGCGCCTCTTGACAGTCCGGCCACGCCCATTAACCAGTCCTGAACCCTATGTCCACCCTCCGTCAACCCATCTCCAGTTACGCGATTGCCAGGCCCGGTGCTAGCCTGAATCTGCATCAAGGATGGATGGGAGGCCGGGAGATGGGCATGAGACTGCTCTCCGGAAATGCGGGCCGAAGCGGCATCGACCAGGAAGGACGGCGTAACCGCTTTGACGCCTACTTTCCAAGGGTGTTCGCCTACGTTCAGCACTGTGCAGGTGACGAAACTGTCACCCGAGAGATGGTGACGGAGGCTTTCGCCCGGGCTTTTGCCCGCGCCGGACAACTGGCGGAAGAGGACTTTCGCCTGGCGCTCTTCGGCGCCGCACGCGAGTTGATGGACCTGATCCGGGGGCCATCAACTCGGGAAGGGCTCACCGTACGGGAACGGGACCTGGTCGCGCTTCTGTTCGACGGACTGCTTGATCGCCGCGAAGTGGCGCACCTTCTATCGATCAGCGAGGAAACCGTAACGGCGGAACTGGCGCGCGCGCTCAAGAAGCTGCGGGCCGGGAAGGGGACCCTGAACGTGCCGTCTTTTTTGCGGGCGTAAGGGATCAATGCTGATGCTTGGAGAAGCCCTGAGATGAGCTCCACTTCGGGCGTCCGCCAGGGGTGGGGGTTCTCCCTGCTTCGGGTGTTTGTCATCACCGCGGCGATAGCTTCCGCGGTGGGCCTGACGTTCGTAACGGGCCTGGCTGTGGACAACAACGTCCCGGATATCTCGTCGCGGGCCGTCGGCACCGTGGGGCTACTCGTGGTGACCATCGCTGTCATACAGTTCCTGGCGCAGGTAGCCGCGTTGATGTGGGCCGGCAAGGTCCACCGGACGGCGCGGCTGGGCGAGGCCGAGCTGGCGGCACGGAACGACCAGCTGTGGCTGGTCAACCGCCTCTGCTCCCTGCTTGAACGCGAAAACGACCGCCGCAGCGTCGGCAACCGGCTCATCGACTTCTGGTTCGAGGAGTTCGAGGCAACAGGCGTCGCCTGTTGGATGACCAACGTTTACGGCGCCGTGGAGATGCCGGATCCGGCCCGGTTCAGTGCCGCCTCAGGACGGGTTTCGCTGCCGGACACGGAGCGCGTGGTGCTGGCCCGGAACGCGTCTCGGGATTGGCGTCCGCTGGTGGTGGAGGAGACGAACCAACCCCGGGCCCTGGACCCTTCACGGCCGCCCACGGGCTCGTTCCTGATGTTCTTGCCCCTGGTGGGCGATGACATCTGCGAGGGCGTCCTGGAGGTTGCTGGATCGGCGTCCGGCTGGCGCTTCGGACGCTGGCAACTGTTGACGACGATTGCCGGGCAGATCGCGGCTGCGCTTCAGCGCGCCCGCGCTTACGACCAGCTCCAGCAGCGGGCGGAAGAGGACTACGTAACCGGGCTCTTCAACCACGGTTACATGCAGTCCTACCTGGAAAAGGCGATGCAGGAGTCGGACTCTACCGATGAACCGCTGGCCCTGATGTTCTTTGACGTCAACGACTTCAAGTCCTTCAACGACACGCTGGGACATGGCGCGGGCGACAGGGTGCTGCAAATCGTCGCCGACAAGCTGCGGCTGATGAGCCAGGGCTTGGGAGTGGTCGGCCGATCGGGCGGCGACGAGTTCATGATCATCATGCCGCGACGCACCGCCGACGACGCGGACAAGTTCATCAAGACGTTCCAAACATGGCTCGCGGAGCGCGCACCCGCCATCAACGGCGTCTACCGCATTCGCGTGTCCTGCGGCCATGCCATCTATCCGATAGACGCCCACAATCGACACGAACTGCTGGCGGCCGCCGACGTCAGCCTCTACCAGAACAAGCGCAAGACCAGTCTCCACTCCCGCGCTGGCGGTGACCCGGAGGAGAGCCCGCCACTTGGGGTGTACGGACTGCTGGACCGTCTTGTGGAGAACGTGCACTGCCGTGACCCCTATTCCCGGAAGCACTCCGAAGCCACCGCCGACTATGCGATCGTCCTGGCGCGGCACCTGGGTCTCTCCCCGTCGGCTGAGAAGACGCTCCGGCTGGCGTCACTCCTGCACGACGTGGGGAAGATCGGGGTGCCGGAGACCCTCCTGGCGAAGCCGGGTCCCCTGAGCGAAGGTGAATTTGACGTCGTAAAGCATCAGCTCAGCATCGCCGAGCAGTTGATCGTCGACATCCCGAACGCGCAGGAAGTGCGCAGCCTCGTGCTCCTGCACCACGAGAGATGGGACGGAACCGGCTACCCGCGCGGTCTTCACGGCGAGGAGATCCCGTACCTGGCGCGCTTGCTGAGCGTCGCGGACGCCTTCGCAGCCATCACGCTCGACCGCCCTTACAAGAAGGGTCTGACCGTCAAACAGGCCCTACGCGAAATACGCAAAGGCGCTCGGACCCAGTTCGATCCGTCGGTGGTCGCCGCTTTCTGCGAGGCGATGGCTGGAAATGGGGACAAGCCGGCTGAGGAAGTAGCCTCCAGGGCTTCGCGGGGGCGCCAGCTCGCATAGAGGCGCAAGCGCCGGCTTAGTACTTGGAGACGTTCATCTCCTGTATGTGCCCTTCCACCAGGTAAACCACGCGTTCACAGATGTTCGTGACGCGGTCGCCGATGCGCTCGAGGTTGTGGGTTACCCAGATCAGGTAGGTCGCCCGCTGGATGTTCGCTGGGTCCTTCAACATGTAGCCGATGAGCTCGTGGTAGAGCTTGTCGTACAGCTCATCCACTTCGTCGTCGCGGTTGCAGACCTCCCGCGCCAGCGCGGTGTCGCGGTGCTTGAAAGCCTCGAGGCTGTCCATGAGCATGCCGCGGGCCACATCCGCCATGCGCGGAATGTCCACGTACGGTTTTAACGGCGGCTCATCCGCCAGCATCAGCGCGATCTTGGCGATGCCTTCGGCGTGGTCGCCCATGCGCTCCAGGTCCACGGTGATGTGCAGCACGGAGACGATCGTGCGGAGGTCGCCGGCCAGCGGCTGCTGCGTGGCGATAAGCTCCAGGCACTTGTCCTCTGTCTCGTAGCGCTTGCGGTTGATCTTGAGGTCATCCGCGATGATCTCGTGCGCCAGCTGGACGTCCCGCTCTTTGAGCGCCTCGATGCCGCGCTCGATGGCACTCTCGACCATGCCGGCCATGACCAGCATGTCCTCCTGGATCTCCGAGAGCTGACGGTCGAACGCGGTCCGGGTCATGATTTCCGTCCAGTATAGCCGCTAATTAGCCGAACCGTCCGGTGATGTAGTCCTCAGTTCGGCGGTCGCGCGGGTTGGTGAAGATCTCGTTCGTGACTCCGTATTCCACCAGGCGCCCGGCGCCCTGCTCGTCCATAAGCATGAACGCCGTGTAGTCGGAGACGCGCGCCGCCTGCTGCATGTTGTGGGTGACGATCACGATGGTGTACTGCTGCACGAGGTCGCGGAGGAGGTCCTCGATCTTGAGGGTGGCGATAGGGTCGAGGGCGGAGCAGGGCTCGTCCATGAGGATGACGTCCGGCTCTACGGCCAGGGCGCGCGCTATGCAGAGCCGCTGCTGCTGGCCGCCGGAGAGGGCGAGCCCGGACTTCTTGAGGTCGTCCTTGACTTCGTCCCAGAGCGCGGCCTGGCGCAGGGAGTGTTCCACCAGCTCGTTCATGTTGCCCGGGTAGCCGTTAACGCGCGCCCCGAAGGCGACGTTGTCGTAGATCGTTTTCGGGAACGGGTTGGGCTTCTGGAAGACCATACCTATGCGCCTCCGCACCTCTACCGGGTCAATGTGCGGCGCGTATATCTCCTGGTCGCGGTACCGGACGCTGCCCGTGATGCGCACGCCGGTGATCAGGTCGTTCATCCGGTTCAGGCAGCGCAGCAGAGTGCTTTTGCCGCATCCGGATGGGCCGATGAGCGCGGTCACCTTGTTGACCGGGATCTTCATCCCGATGTCGGCAATGGCCTGCTTGTGGCCGTACCAGAGGCTGAGCTCGGAGAGCCCGAAGACCGACTGTTCCGGCGGGTCGATGATGGGGCGGGGCGCCGTTGTGGGCGCCGTCGCCGCCAGCATGGGCGCTGATGTTCCCGGGTCCTGGATGCTATCGGTCAATCGCGTGCGTACCCTCACCTCGGTCATTGCGGGGCCTTCCTCCTGTGCCATCCTAGCGCCGGAACCGTTCGCGGATAACCGCCGCCAGGAGGTTGAGGCTGAGCACCGCAACCATCAGGACAATGATACCAGCGGCGGCGTTCTGCCTGAATTCCTCCTGGGGGCGGATGGTCCAGTTGTAGATCTGGATCGGTATGGTCGTGAAGTCGTCCAGGAGGCTACCCCATCCGTTGAGGACGGGCGGACTATTGTTGTCGAATGCGATGAACGTGAAGGCGCCGACCATGATCAGCGCGGCGGTCTCACCGGCCGCGCGAGACACAGCCAGGATGATGCCCGTCATGATTCCGGGCGTGGCCTGGGGCAGGACGTGGTGCCAGATGGTCTGCCAGTGCGTGGCGCCCAGCGCCAGCGACCCGTCGCGGATGCTCGGCGGCACCTGGCGGATGGCCTCCTGGGAAGCGATGACGGTCATCGGGATGATCATCAGGGAAAGTGTGAAGGCGCCGGCCATGATGCTTGGCCCCATGCCGAAATAGCGCACGAAGATGGCCAGGCCCAGCACTCCATAGATGATGCTGGGCACCCCGGCCAGGTTGGCCAGGTTCAGCTTCACGAAGGTGGTCAGCTTGTTCCGCGGGGCGAACTCTTCGATCCATATCGCTGTGCCCACCGCGACTGGCAGGGCCACCACCACCGTCGTTCCGAGCACCCACGCCGAGCCCAGTGCGGAGGACCG
>DASSZB010000307.1:0-4038 GCA_035702935.1 Dehalococcoidia bacterium | reverse complement strand
CGCGTTACCAGGGCATGACTGACCGAGATGGCTGAAGGGCAACCGCGCCGGCGCATCAAGGTGGCGCTGACGGCGTTCCCGGACCGGTACATCCTGCCATCGAAGCCGGCGGCGGCATCGCCAATCGTCCAGGACGCCTACCGGCAGACTCAGTTCCTGCTGGGCAACGACCTGCTGCTCTTTGGGCGGGTGATGAACCTGCAGCTGGCGTTCGTGTCGGCGAATGCGAAGGCGCGGACACCGGCGGCTGCGGCGGTGCTCTCGTTCTGGTCACGGACCTTTTCGCAGCTGGCGGATGCCGCCACTCTGATGACCCTCGGGTCGTATTCCTCGTGCGCCCCGCTGCTGAGGTCTGCGCTGGACTGCCTGGCCGTGCAGCGTGGACTGGCGCGGGACGGGTTCGATGATTACGAAGAGTGGCTGGATGGGGCGATTTCCCAGGTGAAGGCACACGCGGCGGTGGCGTTCGACATCGGGCGCTACCGCGCCGCTTCCGTGCTGGCGGAGGACGAGCGGCTGGGTCCGCTGTACCGCCTGCTGACAGACCTCTCAATGCCACATTTCGGGTCCACGGCGTTGCAGACGGGATCGGACTCAAACCTGCAGAAGCTATCCCTGGGCTTCGGAGACTCCGCCTTTCATCTCGGGTGGGCGGAACTGATCACGGGCTGGTTGCTGACCATCAGCAGCGCGCAGGTCGACGCCGTCGCATCGTCCGATGTAATGACGGTGGACAGCGCGGCGCAAAAAGAGATTGCGAACCTCAACCGCGATATCCGAGTGGCGCTAGAAAGCGCCCGTCGCTGTTATGTCAAAGAGGTCGACGGGCGCTTCCTGTTCCACAACTTCCGGCGCAAGTCCGGCGGGGTGCCCAGGCGCGTCATGCTCTAGGTGGCGCGGACCCCCCGCTCCTACCGGCGTGACACGACTGCACGCCGCGATTACGATATGTCCGTGACCACTGTCGACGTCGTTGTTCCCGTCTACAACGAAGAGCGCGCGCTTCCCCAGTCTATCCCCACCCTCCGTGCCTTCCTGGAGAGCGACCGCTTCCCCTATGACTGGACTATCATCATCGGCGACAACGCTTCCATCGATGAGACGCCCGCGGTGAGCCGGAAGCTCGAGGCGGAGTCCGGGGGGAAGGTGAAGTACGTCCGCATCGAGCGCAAGGGCCGCGGCTACGCGCTCAAGCAGATCTGGGGGGCCAGCCAGGCGGACATCTCTTCCTACATGGACGTCGATCTCTCCACGGGCATAGAGGCGTTTCCGGAGCTGATCGGTGCGATTGCCGAGAAGGGGTACGACGTAGCTATCGGCTCGCGGCTGGCGAGGGAGTCACGGGTGACGCGATCGCTGAAGCGGCGGATACTGACGCTGGGGTACAACACGATCATCAAAGCGATGTTCTTCACGCGGTTCAGTGACGCCCAGTGTGGGTTCAAAGCCGTGAGCCGAGTGGCGGCACAGCGCATCCTGCCGTTGATCGAGGACAACAACTGGTTCTTTGACACGGAGTTACTCATCCTCGCCGAGAAAGCCGGGTACAAGGTCTACGACGTGCCGGTCGAATGGATCGAGGATACGGACACGCGCGTGAAGATCGCTTCCACGGTGACCGAGGACCTGCGGGGCCTGCTGCGGTTGGGGATCAACCGGCCGTGGCGGAGGACGGCGCATAAGGGCTGACACATCGCCGGTCAGCTGTTGGCGGGCAGAATGCCCGCCCTATCGGTTGGTGTGCGGCGCCGGGGTTGAATGCCGCAGACACAGGTGCGTTTGGACACACCAGGCAGCAACGCCGATGGTTTGCTCGGCGTCATCTTTATGGAAAGCCTGGGTCCGGAAGCCGTGCGTATAATGAAGGTTACGATTCCAATCAAAGCACTAATGCAACCCGAACTGATCGCTGAGAGCGAAGGCAGACTGATTACTGCGGCCCGGGAGATGGCTGTGCGGCTGCATCTGCCCACAACGTTCGTGAAGTTCCTCATTGTCGGCGGTGTGGGGTTCGTAATCAATCAGCTCTTCCTGTTCCTTTTCTACGACACGCCCGTCTTCTGGTTCTTCCCGGACAAGCACACGCACTGGAACCTCTTGGTGGTTACGGCCGGGGATGCGCGGCTGCTCGTGTCATCGATCGTCGCCGTGGAGCTGGCGATCGTGTTCCAGTTCAACGCGCACGAGCGCTGGACGTTCCGCCATCGCGGCCGGAACGGCTGGGTCGGCATGCGCTTTGTGAAATTCAACGTCAGTTCGGCCATCAGCCCCATAATCGTTGTGGTCAGCACCAATGCGCTGACACCGGTGCTTCGAGGGACGTTTGGAGACCTGAGCCCGTACATCGCCAACGGGATCGGCGTGTTGCTCGGGTTTTCGTGGAACTGGGGTCTGAACAGCCTGGTGATCTGGCCGCACGGAAAGACGGAGGAACGGACTGATATCATCGGAGCCGCGTTCAAGTTTATTCGACGCCAGATGGAGTCCCACCGAACCATCATCAAATTCGCCGCAGTGGGAGCAATTGGCTACGTGATTTACACCGCCGTGCTTTTCGTGATGTACGATACCTCCACCCTGTCCTTTCTGCCTGAGAGGCACACGCGCGTCGACCTCCTCTTGTTCACGCACACTGATGTGCTCCTGCTGATCACGACGCTGGTCGGCACGCAGGCGTCGATCGTTGGCGTGTTCACAGGCCACAACCTGTGGACCTTCACTGATTGGCAGGCTGTCCGTAAACCGCTGTGGTTGCGGTTTCTGCAGTTCGAAGGCAGAGCGCTGGTTTCGACCCTCGGCATCTTGACCGTCGCCGTTAACGCCGCCACCGTGGGACTGGGCGTGTCTCCTTACATCGCGCTGTTTTTCGGCCTCGTTGCCGCTTTCACATGGAACTGGCTTTGGGATACCCAGATTATCTGGGCGAAGGCACGCCCCTCGCCATAGGTGCACACCGAGGAGTCCGAATGGAACAGAAAACCCTGAAGGAGATCCACGAGGATGTCCCGCCGGACTATTACGACACCGGCCTCAAGTCCAATCTTGTCCAGCGCATCTACCACAGTCGCCGCTTCAGCAAAATTTGCAGCATGGTGTCGAGGGTCAACGGCAGCATTCTCGACATCGGCTGTGACGGTGGCACCCTTCTCGAGAAGGTGGCCGAGCGGGCCGGGGCCAAGACTGTAGTGGGCATTGACGTTTCGGACGAGGCCGTGGCCTATACCCTCAACAAGCTGCCGCAGTTTGACGTGCTCGTGGGCGATGCAGAGCAACTGCCCTTCCAGGAGTCTAGTTTTGAGGCCATCTTTGCTTCAGAGGTGCTGGAGCACATCCATCGACCGGACCTGCTATTCACCGAGATGCGGCGCTGCATGACGGAGGACGGCTATGGTTTAGTTGTGGTGCCCCACGAGACGCTCCTCTTTAAGTTCCTCTGGTTCTTCTGGACACGCTTCGGCCGCGGCCGCGTGTGGCACCACGCTCATGTCCAGGAGTTCGGCGGCGACCGTCTGGACATGCTGATGACGGACGCAGGCTTCCGAATCGTTGAAGACCGCTATTTCTTGCTGGGAATGCTACGCGCGGTAAAGATCTCGCCCAAGGGCGCGAAGCAGGCCGCCCACGAGTAGGTATCTAACCGGCGCGCTTGAACCCTGGATCCCGCTTGTTGGACCGGACGTGCAGGAACAGCGTGAACGTGTGTGCCAGGAAGTCCCTCCCCTGAGATAGGGTGGCCTTACTGACGCCCGCCGCCCGCGGCGCAAAGCGAAGAGGGATCTCGTCGACCGCGGACCAGTCGCACCGAACCAGGACGTCGAGGAGGATCTTGAACCCGATCGGGCGCAGAAACGTTTCGTTTAAGAGCGCTTGCCGGGCCAGGAAGAAACCCGACAAGGGGTCAGTGATCGACCGAAGGGTACGGAAGAACAGTACTTTCACCAGCCACTTAGACGCCCACGATATGAACCTGCGGGAGCGTCCGCTCAGCCCCGCGCCGCTCCCTCCCTCGACGTTTCGGCTGGCGATGACGATATCGGC
>DASSZB010000012.1:0-2854 GCA_035702935.1 Dehalococcoidia bacterium | reverse complement strand
CTCACCCTCTTCGCCTTCGAAGTCCTCGTCTGAGAAGACCCCGGTCTCCTTGCCGGTCCAGACGGTGACCACGAAATCCTCCCGGAAGGGGTCCGTCGTCAGCACGAGGCGCTCGTCGATCTCGCTGATCAGCTCGCGGACATCCTCTTCGCTGAGGCTCTCGGCGACACAAAGGGTGGCATAAACCACCGACGGCGAGAAATGGATGTCGGCGCGGCCCACCTCCTCCTCATCCAGCTCGACGATGAAGCTCTCGGATTGCAGCGTGCGGCACTCGCGTTCGAACTGGAACCCGCTCATGGCTTGGCCTCCCTCGACCTCGTAACGGCGTCTGGACGACAGGATACAGTTGTCAGGTGCTAGGCGTCAGCAGGGAACGGCTTAGGCCCGGGTCTGGCCGTTGCCGAGGACGATCCACTTGTATGTGGTGATCTCGCGCAGGCCGACGGGGCCGCGGGCGATCGTTTTCTGCGTGGAGTCGATGATCTCGGCGCCGAGGCCGAACTGGGCGCCGTCGGTGAACTGCGTGCTGGCGTTCACGTAGCAAACGGCGGTGTCCACCTCGTCCAGGAAGCGCATCGCCGCCGAGTAGTCTTCCGTCACGATGGCGTCGGAGTGGCCGGTGCCGTACCGGTAGATGTGCTCGATGGCGTCGTCCAGGGAGTCTACCACTTTGACCGCAGCGATGGGAGCGAGGAACTCGTGCCCGAAGTCCTCCGGCGCCGCAGAACGCAGCTTAGCCTCAGGGATCTCGGCCGCCCGCAGGATGCGCAGGGCGGCGTCATCGCACCGGATCTCGACATCCGCCTCGCTCCACTTACCGGCGATCGCCGGTAGCGCTTCGGCGGCGATATCGCGGTGCACGAGCAGGGTGTCGAGGGCGTTGCAGACGCTGTACTTGCGGGTCTTCGCGTTGTGGGCGATGCGCGCAGCCTTGTCGATATCAGCGCTGGCGTCGACGTACGTGTGGCAGACTCCGGTGCCGCCGGTGAGGACGGGCATCGTGGCATTCTCGGCGACGAAGCGGATCAGTTCCGCGCCGCCACGCGGAACGACGAGGTCGATCACGGTTTTCATCTTGAGGAGGTCGCCGACGAGAGCGCGGTCCGTGTTCTCGATAAGCTGGACCGCGTCGGCGGGCAGGCCGGCGGAGGCGATGGCCTCGCGAATGACGCCGGCGATCACCTTGTTGGAGTTGATCGTCTCCTTGCCGCCGCGCAGGACGGTGGCGCTGCCGGCCTTGAGACAGAGCGCTGCGATGTCCACGGTGACGTTCGGACGGCTCTCGTAGATGGCGGCGATGACGCCCAGCGGCACGCGCCGGCGGCCGATCTGGAGCCCGTTCGGCAGCGTGCGGGCGTCTGTCATCTCGCCGACCGGGTCGGGTAGCGCCGCCACGTCCCGGGTGTCGCCTGCAATCGCCTGCAGTTTGTCGATGTTCAGCTTCAGCCGGTCGATGAGGGCGGGAGCCAGCCCCGCTTCCTCAGCGCCCGTGACGTCGATGGCGTTCGCCTTGAGGATCGCGTCCGCCCGGTCGAGGAGAGCGTCCGCGACCGCATGGAGCGCCCGGTTCTTGACGTCGGTGGAGGCACGCGCCAGCTCTCGGGCGGCGCGGCGGGCGGCCTCGCCTTTAACCTGGAGCTCATTGGCTGTGGTGGTCATGCCAAGCGCTCCCCGGGAATGGCGGCAGCAACCACAAACCGGTGGCCTCCGCTTCGCCGCACTTCCATGATCGCGCTCATTGATGGGTCACTGGCCTGACCCGGCGCCGCGCCTACTTGTGGCGCCGCTGCCAGCGGGTCTTCTTCAGCATCTTGCGGTGCTTATGCTTGCTTATCTTCTTGCGCCGCTTCTTGACGACTGAACCCATGCAACCTCCGCTAAGATTTCCGGCCGGGAACATGAAACAGGAGCCAAGCCGATACTTTCTCGGCTTGCCCCTGGGGGATTCGCCTGCCTTATCGCGCCCCGGGCGGGCCGTCCGGCCTACGCTGGCTCAAATTTGAGCAGCGTCACCTCGGGCGTGACACTATCGTAGACCGCCCGGAGCGGCATGTCTACCCTGACTGCCTCCAGTGGGCAATTTACGACATTAGCAGTCACTCTTGGCCCCTCCTCCAGCTCCACGATGGCGTAGACGTACGGCACGTCCACCTGGAAGGCAGGATGCATGGCCCGCCGGACGATCGTAAACGAGTACAACTTCCCCTTCCCGCTCACTGCTACCCAGTCCAGGGCCTCGGACAGGCAGGTCGGGCACAGGCTGCGGGGATAGAAGACGTGACGCCCGCATTCGCTACAACGCTGTACGCGCAGTACGCCTTCCCGCAGGCCGTCCCAGAAAGGTCGCGAGACGGCAGAGGGGATTGGCAGCGGCTTGCGGTATTCGCCGGTCATTCTGCCAATTTCCAATTGCCGATTGCCAATTGCCAGCGTCCCGTCACTCCACTCCCAGCACCAGGCTCACCTGCTCGCTCATGATGCCGCCGTTGCCGTTGACGAACGCCAGTTCACAAGCTGGGAGCTGGCGTTCCCCGGCCCGGCGCTGGAGCTGGCGCACGGCCTCGGTCACGTGCGACATGCCCCCGGCCAGGCCCGGCTGCCCGAAGGAGAGCTGGCCGCCGTGCGTGTTCAGCGGCAGGTCGCCCCGGTACGTCAGGTCGTGGTCCTCCACAAAGGGACCGCCGCGGCCCTTCTCGCAAAAGCCGGCGTCTTCGAGGGTGATGAGGACGGTGATCGTGTAACAGTCGTAGACAGAGACAAGATCGATGTCTTTGTGCGTCACGCCGGCCATCTCGAACGCCTTGGGGGCCGAGACGGCGATGGGTGATGTGGTAAGGGTCTCGTACTGCGA
>DASSZB010000367.1:0-5528 GCA_035702935.1 Dehalococcoidia bacterium | reverse complement strand
GTCTCACGGCGGACAACCGCGTCCTCTTCGGCGGATCCGACGCCATGTACTACTACAACGGCCCCCTCGACCGCGACAAGAACCCGAAGGTCTTTCGCAAACTGGACAAGGACCTCGTCCGCACGTTCCCGTCGCTCTCGGACGTGAAGATCGAGTACCGCTGGGGCGGCCCCGTCTCCGTGCCCCTCGACTTCTTCCCGGCGATGGGCTACCTGGGCAAAGACGACAAGCGAGTAGCCTACAGTCTGGGCTGCGTCGGCCATGGCGTGGCCATGATGAACATGGCCGGCCAGGTCATGCGCGACCTCATCCTGGAGGAGGAGACCGACCTCACGGACCTCTTCTTCGTGAACCGCCGCACCATCCCGCTTCCGCCGGAACCCCTTCGCTTCGCCGTCGGTGAGGCCATGCGCGGCAGCCTCAAAGCCCTCGACGCCTGGGAAGCCCGCGGCGCCGCCTCACCGGCCTAAGCAAGACTGTCACCCTGAGCACACCCGGAGGAGTAGCGCCGCTGGCCGACCGTTCCCAGCGGCGCGGACCCAGACTCACGCCCCAGGGCGAAGGGCCTGTCCGGGCGGGAACACCCGGAGCCGAGTTGTCATTCGGGACCCGTGACGGCGCTCGCCCTGGCACGGAACTGCCGGCCGGGCTTCGTGACCAACACACCTCAAAACCGGGGATTTTCTGGCAAGTTAGCCAAAACGGAAGAATATCCGGAAAAGTTGACCCGCAATTGGTCAATTTCTTGCTTGTCTGTCTATATTCTCGCTGCTATACTCCGCGCAAGACTTTAAGGGGGAGGGAGTACCGTGGTAGTGGTGAATTTTCCCAAGTGCCAGAAGTGCGACCTTGGCGACCTGGTTCCGCTGTCCGACTTTGGTAGCCAGGGAGCAGCTATCTACTTCAAGGCCTGGGCCTGCACTAACCCATCGTGTGGCTTCAACATCAAGATCCGCAACGGCGATCTCTACATCGACGAGCCGATCTCCAGCGGAGCGATGCACACGCCCAGGGTCCGCGCCTAGCTCCCGCGCCGCTAACCCCCTTCGCACCTCATCTCACCGGCCGTGATCCACCTCCAGGTCGGCCGTGTCCTTCGTTCGTTCGCGCTGGACGTCTACGCCCCTACGAACCCCCAGGGACCTACGATCTGCGATAGCTGAGCTGTCAGCTCCGGGCACTGCCTGGCGCTCGGCAGCTCCATCTCCACCTCTTCCCCGTCCCGCTGCCTGATCGATAGCCGCACGCCGATCTCGCCTCCGTAGTCCCGCAGCGTGTTGACCAGCGCCCTCAGCCGCTCATGGTCGCCCTCCGCGTCTTCCGTCTCTTCCAGCACGATCCGCAGCAGGTCGGGCCCCTTCACTGCTGGCTTCGCGCCTCCGTTCCCATTTCCGCGCCCTCCGCGTCCCTCCCCGTTTCGCCGAAAGCCCCCGTTGCCCCCGCCTCCCGAAGACTCCAACACCAGCGCAGACGGATCGAACGCCTCGTCCCCGTACAACACCACCCGGTTTACCGATATACTCAGCCGGTCATCGTCCCGCTGCTTCACGCGGACGTTGCAGACGACAATGTTCCCGATCTCCCAAAGCTCCCTGGTTCCCTCGTACGTCTCCGGCCACACCATCACCTCCATGCTGCCCGTGTGGTCCTCGATGTCCGCCGCCAGGAACGTCCGCCCGTCCTTCGTCGCCCGCAGCCGCGCCTCCTGCACCACGCCGCCGATAACCACATCCCGTCCCGACATCTCCTCTGTTAGCTCCACGATCCCGCACGTCAGGTACGTCCGCAGTTCCGCCGCCGCCCGCGCGAAAGGGTGCTCCGAGAGGTAGACCCCGAGCAACTCCTTTTCCCAGGCCAGTTTCTGTTGCTGAGGCGCTTCCTGCACGGCCTCCAGCTGCGGTCCCGCCACTGCGGGCTGCTCCGACGCTCCCATCAAGTCGAAAAGCGATCCCTGCCCGGACTCCCGCTGCTTCTGCACCCGCTGCGCGTACGCCAGCAGGCGGTCCAGGCTCGCCAGCAGCGCCGCGCGCTCCGCCAGTGAGTCAAACGCGCCGGCCTTGACCAGGCTCTCCAGCGCCCGCTTGTTCAGGTTCTTGGCGTCCACCTTCTCAAAGAACTCGTCCAGCGTCCCGAACGCCCCGTTTGCCGTCCGCGCCCCGACGATCCCTTCCGCCATCCCCTCTCCGGCATTCTTCACCGAGGCCAACCCGAACCGGATGCCCAGCCGCTCGTCCGCGGTCATTTCCAGCGAGAAGTTGACGCCGCTCTTGTTCACGCCCGGCGGCAGCACAGGGATGCCGAGTCGCACACACTCCGCGTACGCTTCCGCCACGCGCTGCTGCGTGCCGGCGTTCATCATCACGGCCGCCATGTACTCTTCCGGGTAGTTCGCTTTCAGGTACGCCGTCTGGTAGGCGATGTTCGCGTAGGACACTGCGTGCGCCTTGTTGAACGCGTACCCGGCGAAGGGCTCTATCAGCTCAAAGATCGCCTTCGCGTCCTTCTTCCCGTACCCCTTCTCCTGGGCGCCGCTCATGAAGCGCTCTTCCTCTGCTTTCATGATGCTGCGGATCTTCTTCCCCATCGCCTTGCGCATCACATCCGCCTGGCCCAGCGAGTACCCGGCGAACTTCTGAGCGATGATCAGCACCTGGTCCTGGTAAACGATGACTCCGTACGTCTCTTCCAGTAGCCCCGCCAGGTCAGGATGCGGGTGCCGGATCTCCTCCAGCCCGTGCTTGGCCCGGATGTACGTCGGGATGTGCTGCATCGGCCCCGGCCGGTAGAGCGCCACCATTGCCGCCAGGTCCTTGATCGACTCCGGCTTCAGCTCCTGCACGTACCGCCGCATCCCCGCCGACTCCAGCTGGAACACACCGAACGTTTCCCCCTCCGCCAGCATCGCATACGTCTTCTCGTCGCCGTCCGGAAGCTGGGAGAGGTTGATCTCGATGCCCCGCGACTGCCTCACCACCTCGGCCGCCGTCCCCAATATCGTCAGGTTCGTCAGCCCCAGGAAGTCCATCTTTAGCAGGCCCAGCGCCGCCACGTCCCACATCCCGAACTGCGTCGTCGGCAGCGCGTTCGAGTCGCCGGAAGATGGCCGCTGCAGCGGGATGAAGTTCATCAGCGGCTCCGGCGCTATGACCACGCCCGCCGCGTGCGTGCTGGCGTGACGCGCCACTCCCTCTAGCTGCTTCGCCGTGTCAATCAGCTTGCCGATCGTGGGGTCCGCATCGTATAGCTGTTTGAACTCCGGACCTTCCTGGAACGCTTTGTCGATCGTCATCACCCCGAAGCTCGCCGGCATCACCGGCACCAGCCGCGCCACCCTGTCCACGTCCGCGTACGTCATCCCCAGCGCCCGGCCCACGTCCCGGATGCTCGCCTTGGCGCCCAGCGTCCCGAACGTGATTATCTGCGCCACCCTGTCAGCGCCGTACTTCTCCGCAGCGTAGCGGATCATCTCGTCGCGGCGGTCCTCCGCGAAGTCCATGTCCACGTCGGGCATCTCCCGCCGCTCGATGTTCAGGAAACGCTCGAACACCAGCCCGTGCTCCAGCGGGTCGATGTCCGTCACGTCGAGGCAGTACAGGATGATGGATGCCGCCGCCGAGCCCCGCACCGCCATCGGTATCTCCCGCCGCCGCGCGTGCTGCGCGAAGTCCTGCACCACCAGGATGTAGTCCGCGAACCCTGTCTGCCGCACCACGTCCAACTCGTAATCCAGCCGCGCGACTGCCTCTTCGGGCTCCCCCGGGTACCGCCGCGCCAACCCTTGCCGGCACAGCCGCGCCAGGTGCTCGTCCGGCGACACGCCCGGCGGAACGTCTGCCGTGGGTAGGCGCACCTTCCCGAACTCGATATTCACGTCGCACATCTCCGCAATGCGCCACGTGTTGTCGATCGCCTCCGGGATCTCCGGGAACAGCGCCCGCATCTCGTCCTCGGACTTCAGGTAGTAGCATCCGAATTCGCCGGCCATCTTGAAGCGGTCCGGCTCCTGGACAGTCGAGTTCGTGCCGATGCAGAGGAGGATGTCCTGGACCGTACCGTCTTCCTGCTTGACGTAGTGCACGTCGTTGGTCGCCACCACCGGCAGGCCGGTCTCCTGCGCCAGCTTGTGCAGGCCCACGCTCAGAGGCTCGTGCTCGGTGATCCCGTGCTCCTGCAACTCGATGTAGAAATCGCCGAACAGGTCCTTGTAGTAGCGCGCCGCCTTCGCCGCCTCCTCGAAACGGTTGTCAAGGAGGCGACGGCTAACCTCGCTGGTCGCGCAGCCGGAAAGGGCTATGATCCCCTCGTGGTACTGCTCCAGCAGCTCGCGGTCCATCCTCGGCTTGTAGTAGTACCCTTCCAGGTGCGCCTTCGTCGCCAGCGTCAGCAGGTTGCGATAGCCGGTGTCGTTTTTTGCCAGCAGCGTCATGTGGTACGGCTGCTTCTCCTGATCGAACCGCGAACCCTGCGCCACGTAGGCCTCGATGCCTATGATCGGCTTGATGCCACGGGCCTTCGCTTCCTTGTAGAACTGCACCGCCCCGTACATCACCCCGTGGTCAGTGAGCCCGACCGCCTCCTGCCCCACCATCTTCGCCCGGTCCATGAGCTCTGGGATGCGGGCCAGCCCGTCCAGAAGCGAGAACTCGGTGTGCAGGTGGAGGTGCGTAAACATAGGCTAGAAGAGGGTGACCGAAATCCTGTTGCCGGTTGCGAGTTCCATGTTCCGGATAAGTTGCTTAAACATTTGACCTGAAATTGGGACGGGTCAGAACGGCCTAATTATCCCACGCCGGCAGGGCGGAGGCAGCGCCCTTATGTTAATTTCCCGCCCGTTTTTGTGGAACTCCCCCAGCTCCTCGTGGACTCGCTCCCATCGCCCCCGACTCCCTGACCCTTTTCGCCACAAAAGCCGCAGCGGGCCGGTGGGGGAACCGGCCCGCTGCTGATGGTCCTCCCGTAGAAGGACTACGCCCAAAGGGGGTGTTTGGGGCGTGCGTGTCTCGAGGTCACGCGACCTCCTTCTGATTGTCTACCGGAAAGCGGGGATTACCTCCTCGCCGAATAACCGAATCGTCTGCATGGCCTTCTCATGTGGTATACGTCCGGCCTGCACCATAAGGATTAGTTGGTCCGGCCCCGCATCGACATATTTCTGGACCACCTTCCGGCACGACTCCGGGCTGCCGATACACAGGGTCCCTGACTGCCAGGCCTCGTCGAAGCCTCCGCCCTCGCCCGTCTTTAGCCGCTCCTCCACCATCTGCGCCAGGCTCACGTAGTACTGGTACGACGACGGCGCGTCCTTCTTCCCGGCCCAGGGCACAAACAGGATCCCCAGGCTCTCCTGGAAGAATTCCGCGGCAGGCCGGCCGTATTCAAGCGCCTCCTCGTCTGTCGGGGCTACGCAGGCGAACGTCGTCGCCGCGAACTGGTTGTTCACAAACGCCCCCACCGGCTCCGCGTTCTTCGCCGCCTCCCGGTACATCATCAGCGAAGCCTCTAGGACGCCGGGGGCGATAAACCCGAAC
>DASSZB010000214.1:0-3600 GCA_035702935.1 Dehalococcoidia bacterium | reverse complement strand
GGACGGCACGGACCCTCACTCGGCTGTACGAGAGGGAGCTCCGGCCTCACGGCCTGCGCGCCACCCAGTTCTCGATTCTCGCCTCCCTAGGAATCAGAGGCGCGACCAAGGTGGGTGAGATCGCGCGCGGCCTCGACCTCGAGCGGACGACGGTGACGCGTAGCGCCGCCCTCCTGGAGCGCAACGGATGGATCCGCCATTTTCCGGCAAAGGACGGGCGGGAGCACCCGCTCGAACTGACCCCCGCAGGCAGGCAGAAGCTCGAAACAGCACTTCCCGCCTGGAAGCGGGCACAGGAGGCCGCGGGCCGGGAGTTCGCGCGCTCCGGTATGACGGCGAATCAGCCCGGAATCCTGCCTCGCATCGATGAGAACCGCGGGAGCGCGCGAAACGGAGGTGGTGGAGAGACAGCCCGGGAATAGACCAGTGTCGATTGCCCCTTGTTTTATTCGTCTTTTGTAGTAGTCTCGATAGTCGCAACCGCCCCGCTCAGTCCTGCGATACCGCGGCACGACCCTTCGACACCTCAGGGCGAGCGGAGCTAGCTAGAAGAGGAGGCGCCTGATGGCCAGACAGGTGATGGTTCTCGTCGGCACGAAAAAGGCCGGCTTCATCTACACGTCGGACGAGAAGCGCGAGAAGTGGGAGATCTCCGAACCCATACTGCCGGGGTGGACGTTCTTCAACATGTCGGCAGACACGCGCGATGGCAACCCACGGCTGTACGCGGCAGCGAACCACTGGGCCTGGGGACGGTCCGTGGCGAAGAGCACGGACATGGGGAAGACCTGGGACATTCGGAGCGAAAATCTCGCCTTCCCGCCGGACATGAAGGACTTTGTCGACAGCCTCCCGAAGCGGGAAGGACCCATCCCTGGCGACTGGGCAAACACAGCGCCGGGCACAATCGGGAACATCTGGGCCGTGAGCCCCGGTCACGAGAGCCAGCCGGGGGTCGTGTTCGCGGGCACCCAGCCGGCCGGGCTGTTCAAGAGCGAGGACTGGGGCCAGTCCTGGCAGCCGGTGGAGTCCATCAACCGGCATGCCAACCGGAGGTGGTGGTCCGGGACCGGCGGCGGTGACTCCTGCATACACTCGATACACATCGACCCCCGGGACGCGAACCACATCTACCTGTGCGTGGCTTCCGGCGGCACCTACGAATCGAAGGACAACGGCCAAACGTGGGACGTGATTACCCATAAGGCAGTAGTGACGAACACCGAGGGCGCCAAGCTTATGCAGCAGCTGGTCCAGGAGTTCCCGTCGGAGCTACCGCCCGGGATGGACCCGGCCGCTATCGATGAGTTGCACAAGATGCGGCTGGACCCCAAGAACCCGGACCGGATCTGGGGGCAGGCGCACATGGGGGTATTCAGGTCGGATGACGCCGGGGCGACGTGGTCGGACGTGACGGAAGGCCTGCCTTCGTTCCACGGATTCCCCATCGCTGTGACCCACCACAACCCGGATGCAGCGTTCGTGGTGCCACTGGACTACGGGCAGGACAACTTCCGGGTGGCGCTGAAACAGTTCACCGTGTACCGCACGCGGGACTCCGGCAAGTCCTGGGAGCCCCTGACGAACGGCCTGCCCGGCCCGAACGACTACCAGAGCGTGTACCGCGAAGGCCTCGACACGGACGGGCTCGACTCTGAAGGCGTGTACGTGGGTACCAGCAACGGCGAGGTGTTCTACGGGGCGGAGTGCGGGGAACGCTGGACACGGCTGCCGGGGACGCTGCCGCCGGTGCTCAGCGTGACAGCGGCGGTCGTGTAATCCGCGGACCGTCGTAGCGGCCAACGGCTCAGCGAACCTCGTGCCGGTGGGTTTGACCCACCCCTGCTTCTTTGACAGGTTCGATGGCCAGAGCTAACCTCTAGTTAGCGATACCCCCGCCCCGGTATCGGTGACCGAGGATGCGTTGACGAAGACATCGATCTACCTGGACCACGCCGCCACTACCCGCCTCCACCCGAAGGCGCTGGCCGCGATGCTCCCGTTCCTAAGCGACGCATTCGGGAACCCGTCGGGGTCATACGCGCTGGGGCGGCGGGCGGCACGGGCGCTCGATGACGCCCGGCGAACGGTGGCGGGCCTGCTGAACGCAAAGGCGCAGGAGATCGTCTTCACGGGGCCGGGGACGGAGTCCATCAACGCGGCCATCAAGGGAGTGGCGCTGGCACAAAAGCAGGCCGGCCTCGGAAACCACATCGTGACGACGACGGCCGAACACCATGCCGTGCTGCATTCGTGCGAGTGGCTGGAGAAGTTCGGGTTTGACGTTACCTACGTCCCCGTAGACTCGTTCGCCATGGCGCGGCCGGAGGCCGTGGCAGCCGCGGTCACTGAGCGCACGGTCCTGGTGAGCGTGATGCTGGCAAACAACGAGGTGGGCACGGTAAACCCCGTAGCGCGAATCGCAGATGAGGTACGAGAGCGAGGTAAGGCACTCAAACGGCGGATTGCGATTCACGCGGACGCTGTTCAAGGGGCTAACGCCCTGGAACTCGACGTGCAGGAGCTGGGCGTCGACCTGCTCAGCCTCTCAGCGCACAAGTTCTGCGGGCCGAAGGGCGCCGGCGTCCTCTACATGCGACGCGGGACGCCGTTTCTCTCGCTGCAGAGCGGCGGCGGCCAGGAACGCCAGCGGCGCGCCGGCACCGAGAACGTGGCCGGCATCGTCGGAACGGCCGTGGCGCTGGGCAGAGCCCAGGACAGCCGCGACGAGTATGTGCGGGCCTGCCGGCGGCTGAGCGGGCGCCTGGCCGAAAGCGTGCTGGGAACGATTCCCGGGACCACGCTGAACGGGCATCCGGAGCAGCGGCTGCCGAACAACGTGCACTTCAGCTTCGAGGGCGCGCGCTCCGACACGATCCTGTCCGCGCTGGACAAGTTGGGGATCGCCGCCAGCGCCGGGAGCGCCTGCAATTCGGCGACATGGGAGCCTTCGCACGTGCTGGTGGCCATGGGCCTGCCGCTGAACAAGGCGGCAGGCGCTCTGCGGCTCACGGTGGGGGCAGAAAACACGGAGCGCGAGATAGAGCGCGTGCTCGAGGCGCTGCCGGGAGTAGTGGCAGACTCGCGGGCGAAAGCGGCGCGCGGCTAACGGCTCGATCGCAACCTTTAGCACCAACCGCGGCGCAGGGGTTGAGCATCTCCGAGTACAGGACGCCATTCCACAGTTGCGCGGCCACGACGAGCGAGGAGGGGGGACGCTGTGCTTAGACGTAGGTGTGCGAAACGGTGACGATGAGGAGTCCAGCGATGGCGACTACGACGAACTCTCCGGCGGTGCGGAGGTTGAGGCGTTCCCCCAGGTAGCTGTGCATGAGCCCCGTCATGAGGTAGAAGGAGAGGAGCAGGAAGACGGCGGCGGGGTTGCCGTTGAAGGGCAGGAAGTGACTGGCCCAGACCGTTTCGGCGAGCAAAACGCCTATGGCCACGGCGTAGATTACCGTTCGCGGGGTCTCCATCGCCTCTTCGCGCAGGACCTCGATGCCCAGGAGGAGACTCACGATGCCGGCAGCAAACGCCGACGTGGCCAGGTCGAGTTCGAAATCGTAGATCGTAGCGAAGAAGAGGAAGGCGATGACATAG
>DASSZB010000211.1:0-2817 GCA_035702935.1 Dehalococcoidia bacterium | reverse complement strand
AGATGTCGGGCGCGAGAAGCCGGTGCGCCAGGACACGATCTTCCGCATCTACTCGATGACCAAGCCCCTAACGAGCGTCGCCTTCATGCAGCTGGTCGAGCAGGGATTGGTCGCGATTGACGACCCCGTGCACCGGTTCATCCCGGAGTGGAAAGACCTCGGCGTTTACGTCGGTGGCTTTATGGAGACTTTCAAGACGAAGCGCCCCGAGCGGCCGATGCTCATGATCGACCTCCTGCGACACACCTCCGGGCTTACCTACGGTATACAGACCACAACGAACGTCGACGCCGCCTACCGCAAGCTCGGCATCGGCGAGATCGACCGCCACGGCACCCTCGAAGAGATGGTACAGAAGCTGGCCGGCGTGCCCCTGGACTTCTCCCCGGGGTCCGCCTGGAACTACTCCGTCTCGACCGACGTCCTCGGCTACCTCGTCGGACTGATATCCGGCGTGCCGTTTGAGGAGTACCTCCGCACGCGCATCATCGAACCGCTGGGTATGGCGGACACCGGCTTCCACGTACGTGAGGGCCAGGTGACGCGCTTCGCCTCCTGCTACGCGGCCACGCCGGCCGGCGGCATGGTCCTGATGGACGACTCGGAGGCCAGCCCTTACCACAGGCCACCTACATTCTTCTCAGGCGGCGGCGGCCTCGTCGGCACAGCGCCGGACTACCTCCGCTTCTGCCGCATGCTCCTGAACGGCGGCACCCTAGACGGCGTTCAGATCCTGAGTCCGAAGACGATCCAGTTGATGACTGTGAACCACCTGCCCGGCGGCAAGGACCTGCCGGCTCTGTCCCGTTCGCTCTTCAGCGAAGCCGCATACAACGGCATCGGCTTCGGCCTCGGCTTCGCCGTCACGGGCACCCCGGCCGAGACGATGCTCCCGGGCAGCGGCGGCGACTACTCCTGGGGCGGCGCCGCCTCTACCTACTTCTGGATCGACCCGAAGGAAGAGCTCATCTGCATCTTCATGACGCAGCTCCTCCCATCCACCACGTACCCCATCCGCCGGGAGCTCCGTACCCTCGTCTACTCTGCCTTCACGGACACCATGATGTAGCGGACACCCGGCGTCATCCTGAGCCGTACAGCGCCTGCTCGACAGTTCAACGCCCCTTGGCGAAGGGCTCTGGGGGCGGGGTAAGCGCCCCGCAATGCGGCCCTACCTCGGCCAGGGGCCCCTAGCCCTCCGCCCAGAGCGGCGATGACGCCTTCATGAACCGCAGCATCATCAGCATCGAGGCCACGTCCTTCGCTCCCTCGCGTAGCGTCGTCTCGTACCACAGGTACTCCGTCTTCGGCGTCTGCCCGGTGGCCACGATGCGCCCGCTCACCTCGTACTCACGGTCCGAGAACACCGGCCCCGCCAGGTGCCGCACCTCGATCGCCCCGTACAGCCCGACCGCGTCCGCCGGCAGCGCCATCCGTCGCTGCACCTGCACCATCATGTGCACGAGCAGCCCCGGGTTCACCACCGGCCCGCCCCACGGCGACGCGCCCGTGTACCAGTCGAGCGCCTCCGTGATCGCTTCCAGCCGCGACTTCGCCTCACGTTCGCGGGCCAGGTTCACGGTCACCGCCGGGCCAGCGTCTCCAAGCGGCAGATGTCCGAGGATGCGCAGCTCTCCGGCCTCACGCGGCTCCGCCACCTTCCGCCGCAGCATCGAGGGCTCGGCCGGCGACCCCACAGACGCGGTCCCGTCGAGCACCCGCATCCCGTCCTCGCGGTCCATCCAGACGTTGACCTGCGCGTCTGCAGCACCGGACGGAGGCAGGTCGGCGAACGCCCGCACCCGCTCGCGGTCCATCGTGGCGTTGCGGAAGTAGCAGGAGAGCGAGCCCGTCTCGAACCAGCGCTCCCCGAAGGCGCGCAGCAGCACGGGCGGGAACTGCTCCATGTGAATCGACCCGGCGACAGTCCCGCCCCGGAACCCGAGCCTCTGCGCCTGCGAGTCGTCATGGATGCTCCCGGCGATATTCGCCGCCAGGTTCCGTGGCTCCCGCAACGGTCCCACAAGCACGCCATCCCGTTCAACGATCTCAGCCGACGTGTGTGCAGTAGTCATGGGGTACCTCCATTCGGGGCACAGTATACGCCTGCAGCCCCAGTCAGGCCCGCCCACCCTTCCGCCACTCCACCAGCTCCGGCGTCAGCCCATCAATTCCCGTGTCCCCGATCAGCGCCATCGTCCGGCAGAGTTCCTCCAGCAGGAGGCCCAGGACGAAGTCCACGCCGCGCTCGCCGCCTGCCGCGAGGCCGTACAGATACGGGCGGCCGGCCATGCAGGCCTTCGCGCCGAGCGCGACGGCTTTGGCGATGTCGCCTCCCCGGCGCACGCCGCCGTCGCAGATGATCTCGACGCTGTCTCCAACGGCGTCGGCGACCGGTGCGACCAGTTCGAGCGCCGGCGGCGCCCCGTCAAGCTGGCGGCCGCCGTGGTTGGAGAGGGCGATCGCCTCTACACCCACATCGGCAGCGATCTTCGCGTCCTCCACCGTCTGAATGCCCTTGATGATGATCGGACCCTTCCAGTTGGACCGGAACCAGCCGATGTCGTTCCACGACAGGCGAGGATCGAACTGGCTGTTCACGTGCTCGGCCAGGTTGACCGGAGCCGCAGAGCTGACGTTGTCGCGGCGGAAGACGTTCCCGAAGGCGATCGGCTCCGCCCGCATGAAGGCCATGGTCCAGCCCAGGTGAAGCGCGCCCTCCATGATCGTGTCGAGCCCCAGCTTCGGCGGCAGTGTGAAGCCGGCGCGCACGTCTCGCTCCCGCCGTCCGAGGACGGGCACGTCAACGGTGATGAC
>DASSZB010000196.1:0-3398 GCA_035702935.1 Dehalococcoidia bacterium | reverse complement strand
CCACTCTTCCAGTTCGCGCGCGGCCTGGTGGAACTGGTGGCGGATAGTGTGCTGGAGCTCCGGCGGCACCTGCTCCTCGCGCATCAGGGCTTCGACGTAGTAGCGGTAGCCGGTGTCGGTGGGGACGCGGCCGGCGGAGGTGTGCGGCTGCGCGATGTAGCCTTCCTCCTCGAGCTGCGCCATCTCGTTGCGGATGGTAGCGGAAGATACGCCGAGGCCGTACTTTTCGACGAGAGCCTGGGACCCGATGGGCTGGGCTGTCGACACGTACTCGTCAATGATGACCTGGAGGAGCTTCTGGCGTCTTTCAGTTAGCATTTCAGATACAAATTAGCACTCGCACCATGAGAGTGCTAACGCTGAAAGACTACCACCGGCGGTCCCCGCTGTCAATGAGCCGGCGTTGGCGTTGACCCGCTCGGGCGGCGCTTGCTATATTAAGCCCGGCTCGGGAGCCCATACTCGTCCTTCTAAACCAGTACCCCCTAGCGAAAAGGAGAACATCGCATGGAAGACACTGCAGAAGGCCAGGAAAAGCGCAAGGGTGGTAAGGGTAAGCTATTAGCGCTCCTCGCAATTGTCGGCGCGGCCGTCGCGTTCCTGATGTTCTGGAAGCGCCGCGGAGGCGACGAGGATGAGGACGAAGACGAAGATTAGACGCTAAGAGACTGCGCGCACCGTACTTTGATCCCCGCTACCACCTCATACGAGCCGTCCGGCCGCCGGGAGGGCCCCTGAAGCATGGAAATCGTCTGGCTGGGCCACTCCTGCTTCCGCATCCGCGGGCGGGAAGCCACGATAGTCACGGACCCCTGTCCGCCCGCGTCCGGATACAGCATCGGCAAGCCAACCGCTGACATAGTCACGGTCAGCCACCACCACGACAACCACTCCTACGTGAAGGCCGTGGCCGGTACGCCGCGCGTGGTGGACGGGCCCGGCGAGTACGAGATGCACGGCGCCTTCATCACGGGCATCAGCACGTTCCACGACGCCGAAAAGGGCGCCCAACGCGGCCGCAACCTCTGCTTCATCCTGGAGATGGAGGACATCAAGGTCTGCCACCTGGGCGACCTGGGCCACGCGCCTACCGCGGAGCAGGCGGAAGAAATCACCGGCGCCGATGTGCTGCTGGTCCCCATCGGCGGCGTGTCGACGATAGACGGCGCCCGGGCGGCCGAGATCGTCTCCCTTTTGGAGGCCCGCCTCGTCATCCCCATGCACTACAAGACAGAGGCCCTGAAGGAGCAACTGGAACCACCGGACCGGTTCTTGAAGGAGATGGGCGTGACCACGGTTGAACCCCTGCCAAAACTGTCTATCACTCGCTCTTCCATACCGTCCGACACGCAGGTGATGCTGCTGGACTACCGCGGCTAGGCGCCGCGTTCAATCTCCGGCTGCGACCCGCTCGCGTATGCGGGGCCGGGGAAGATGCCCGACCCCGATGGGCGGGACAATCCGGTCCAGCCAGGAAGGGAACCACCAGTTGGCGCCGCCCATGAGCTGCATGAACGCGGGGACGAGAATCAGCCGCACGACCGTGGCATCCACGAAGATGGCGACCGAGAGGCCGATCCCGAACTCCTTGACCACGCGCTGATCGCTGAGCGCGAAGGCCAGGAAGACCGCGATCATGATCGCGGCGGCCGCGGATATCACCCGCGACGTGACGGAAAGCCCCCTGGCAACAGCCTCGGTGTTATCGCCGGTGGCCAAATACTCCTCCCTGATGCGGCTTACCAGGAACACCTCGTAGTCCATGGAGAGGCCGAACAGGACGGCGAAGAGCATCATCGGCATGAAGGCTTCGATGGGGCCCTCGCGGTGCACGCCGACGACGCCACCCAGCCAGCCCCACTGGAAGACGGCAACGAGAATGCCGAAGGCGGCGCCGATGGACAGCAGGTTCATGACGGCGGCCTTGAGGGCAACCACGACCGACCGGAAGACGGCAGTCAAGAGGACGAAGCTGATCCCGATGACGCCGGCAAAGAAATAAGGCATCCGCTCGTCGAGCCGCTCGCCAACATCGATGAACATGGCCGTCGGGCCGCCGACGAATGCCTCGACCTCGCTCCCGCCGAAGGACTCGCGGAGCTGTGCCCGCAGGTCGTGGACCAGCTTGTCGGTCGCCACATCCTGTGGCGCCGTGCCGGGGATGACGGTGATGGTAGCGGCAGACGAGTCCGCGTTGAAGTGCGGCGGAGTGACGGCAGCCACGTTGGGGCTGCCGCGGAGCTGATCGGGGAGGGCGTTAACCGGCGCCGGATCGCTTCCCGCGAGGTCGAAGCCGAGAAGGATGGGCCCGTTGAAGCCCGGCCCAAATCCTCGCGCCAGCAGGTCGTACGCGCGGCGGGACGTGAAGGACGTGGGGTTGTTGCCCGTGTCGGAGGTGCCCAGCCTCATGTCGAGCACCGGCGCCGCCAGCAGCAGCAGCAGCCCCAGGGACAGGCTCATGCAGAGAAGCGGGTTACGCTGGACAATCCGGCTCCACCGGTACCCGAGGCCTGTCTCGCTTTCGTGCGCGGGGCCGCCGAGTCCGGGGATGCGGCCCTTGTTGATGTGCCCGCCGACGAGCCAGAGAATCGCCGGCAACACGATCAGGGCGACTCCGACGGCCAGGGCGACTACGAGCGATGCCGCCGTGCCCACCCAGCCGATGGCAGGCATGCCCGCCGCCCAGAGGCCGAGCAGGGCGATGACGACCGTCGACCCGGCGAACAGCACGGACCTCCCGGCCGTGCCTGCGGCCGTGACAAGGGAGTCGGCCACGCTCATCCCACGTTCCAGGGCCTCTCGGAAGCGGGTGACGATAAGCAGCGCGTAGTCGATGCCCACGCCGATGCCGACCATCGACGAGAACTGGGGCGTGAATCCGGGCATGTTTACGAAGTTGGTGCCCACGCCCACCAGGAAGAAGCCGGTGGCGAGGGCGACGAGCGCGGTGATGATCGGCACTCCCATCGCCACCACCGAGCCGAAGGCTACGAGCAGGATGAAGACGGCGGCGGTCAGGCCGATGACCTCGGCGCTGCCCGGCGGCTCCTGTTCCACGTGGCGCATCAGGGGCCCGCCGGCCTCCACTTGAAAGCCTTTCTCGCTGACCTGGTCGCGCATGTCCAGGAGGGGCTGGAGGTCGGACTTCTCGATGTTGGTGCCGGGCTCCGTGTATTGCACGTTGATGAGGGCCACGGTGTTGTCCTTGGAGAGGCGGCCGGGTTCCGCGTACGGGGAGGACACATTCGCCACTCCGGGCAAGCTCGATAGGTTGGCAAGGAGCGTTTCCACGCGCGCCTTCTGTTGGGGGTCGGTAAGCCCATCTACGGAATGGACGACAACGTAGACTGAATCGCCGGAGTTGGCCGGGAAGCGCTCCTTCAAAAAGTCAACGAGTC
>DASSZB010000045.1:0-7808 GCA_035702935.1 Dehalococcoidia bacterium | reverse complement strand
GGAGGTGGAGCCGCGCCCCGCCTCTTTTTCTGCGAAGCGTGCTCCGTGGCGAAATCCCCCGAGAAGCTGCCTGCTCTAGGGCACAGTTACGTCTACCAGTATCTGGCGATGGTCCATGCCCTCGCCGTTGTCGGCGCGCGGATGCCCGTCATAGCTCCCGAGCGCAGAGCTATAGGTCAGGTTGACCGTGCCGTAGGCGCCGCCGCAGCCCGTGCAAGGAGCGCCGAAGCTGGAGAACGTGTGGTCCAGCTTCCTCTTGACGAGCCCCAGGGCATAGATGGCGCTGTATTCCTCGGGGTGGTTGGCGAGCATCCAGTGCTGGCCTCGAAGGTAGTTGGCCTTGAAGGCCCCGGGGCGTTGTAACTCGCTGTCCAGGTCGGTGTTCCAGTCGCCGCCGATAATGGTGTTCGCGCCAACCGCCAGCTGCGACCAGTAGCGCGAGACCTCCTCCGTGCGGCAGCTTGCGTTGCTCGCGTCGGGATGAACCGCCACTGCTGTAACGGCGTAGGCGCCGTCCAGCACCAGGTTGGCGCGAAAGCCGGTGAAGTCGTAAGAGCAATTCGACCGGCCGTAAGCGTCATTACGGCCAAATGCCGACATGGCACTGCCCGAGACCATGCTCACCCTCGACGACTTCCAGGCGATGCATTCGTGCTCATGCGAGGCGTTGCCGGCGTTGTAAGCCGCCGGGGCGCCTGAATAGCGGTCGCGGCTCTGGCCGCAGACTCCGGTGTACCCGGCCGGTAGGATGGGACCGTTGTTCGCCGTGCTTGTCAGCTGGGATGCCCGGTATACCTCGGAAAGCATGATGACGTCCGGCTTCCACGTCGCGATGTAGTTACGCAGATTCTGAACATCCCCGGCGCGGCAGAGCTTATATTCCCAGCAGAAATACTGGGGAGACGCGTTCCCCACGTTTATCGCCAGGTAGCGCAGGCTCGTAGTCCCCGCGGCCCTGTCGGCGCGCCCGAACAGGAGCGCGGCCCCCGCGATCGCCACAAACACCAGGAGCATCTTCCAGTGCAACTTCCGCATACGAAAACCCCCTCTCGTTGCCGCTGAGCGGACGCCGTTGGCGGAAGAATAGGCACCGGACGCAGAATCGTCAATGGGAGCGGCGGGCGAAATTGTGGGTAAGTGGGTCCCCGGGCCCGAGACAAATGGCGCGGGGGCCGCAGCCCTGGAGCCTCCGTCCAGGGCCATGGCCCCCGCATAATCCGGAAGTCGGTCCGCGGGCGGCGCCCGCGCGTGCTCCCTATTGGATGGCGAAAGTCACGCTGATGTTGGCGAACACCTGCACTGAAGCCGTGGCGCCTTCTGCGTAAGCGACGCCGCCCATCGGGTACGGACCCACGAAGTTGCCGTCGCAGGCCGTCCCGCCGTACGGGGAGTACGAGTAGTGGGAGGCGCCCACGATTCCGCCAAGGCCCACGCCCAGCGATGAAGCGAATGACGCGCCGCGCTCGTTGGCGTCCTCGACAGCCGCGTCCATGGCGGCCTTCTCCAGCGCCGCGCAGTCGGAGACCGTGTAGGACACGTTGGTGCTGGAGAGGTAGATGTCGCCCAGGTTCGCGGCTGCGG
Source organism: Dehalococcoidia bacterium (assembly GCA_035702935.1). Lineage (GTDB taxonomy): Bacteria > Chloroflexota > Dehalococcoidia > SM23-28-2 > RBG-16-64-32 > DASSZB01. The sequence goes on along the minus strand of DASSZB010000045.1, from coordinate 6,227 downwards.
CCTGCCCGGCCTGCACCACGCCGTCCACGTTATCGACGTTGCCCACGTCCGCCCGGAGGGTGGCGGAGGCGTAGTATACGTCGTAGTACGTCTGGCCGATGAACTCGATGTCACCCCGAGCGACCCCGGCGCCGACGAGGGCGTCGATCACTGCCTGCAGTTCGGCTTCGGTAATCTGGGCAGCCTGTGACGCGACAGCCGCGTCCCTGCTTATGGTTTCGGGCGTGTCCGCGGCGCCGTTGCTCCCCGAGCTCGTGGTGCCCGGCTCCGGCACCGGCATGGGCTCGGCGCCTCCACTTCGGCTGAAGTAGAACTCCAGGATCGCGCTGTCGGGGTCTGTAGTCGCGCTGCCATACCCCTGGACGGTGATCCCGGTCTGGCCAGCCTGGAAAGCCGGAGCAAAGTCCACTCCCTTGAAGCCCAGGTCGGCGCCGCCGCCGCTTGACCGGTCAGACTCGGCCCCGTCATCGGTGCTCGGCGCCGGCGCGCCCGACGACCGCCCGGTGGCCTCGTCACCGCCCAGCTGACCGCTAACGGCGGCCACGGCCAGCCCCTTCTGCGTGCGGATCGACGCCGCATCGCCTCCGTCATCACCGCCACAGGCCACGCTCAAGAGCGCCAGCGCGAGGACGGCGACAAACCCTGAGACTACTACCTTGAGGTTCATGACACTCCTCCTGCAGCCCGGCTACCCGCGTCTCCGCCCGGCATACGTGGCCGCCACAATACCAATGATGGACGCTCCCAGTAGCGCCGCCAGGACGATCTCAGTCACCGTCAGAGCAGAGAGCCCATCACCAGAATCGTCGTTCAGGTCCCCTGTTGCTAAGGTCTTATTGTCATCATTACCTGAGCCGTTCAGCCCCAGTCCCGCGGCAGCGTCGCCCGGTATCTCGGTCGCCGCGGGCGTGGGTGTCGGCGCCTGGAACGAACGCTCCTCGCCATCCGCGCCAATTCCCGGGCTGGCCTCCGGGTCCTCGCCGGTGGCTGCCCCCCCCTGCTCCGCGATGGACGCATCACCTACAGGTGGCGACGTCGCAGCATTGGAAGTCGCATCGTAATTAGAGGCGCCCTGCCGGAACTCGTCTCCACCGCCTGCATGCTCGCCGCCGTTGTCGACGATGCCGCCGGCATCCAGCACCAGCACCACCGCCAGCGCGGCCGCCAGTGCGCCGCCCGCCAGACGGAATCCCGTGCTCGCGGAACGTGCCCCATATGCCTGCGGCGCCGCGCGGCCCACCAGATCGGGGGTGAGGGCAAACGATCGCGGGACTTCCACCTCGGGCAATTCGGCGAGCGCGGACGACGCCATCCGGAGATCAGCAAACTCCGCCGCGCAGGTATCGCACGAATCGAGGTGCGCCTGCAGAGCGCGAGCGCCGTCGGGCGACAACTCGCCGTCGAGGTACGCCGACAAACGCTCCTGGAAGCGCCGGTGAGGATTACGCCACAACATCATTCTGACCTTCACTTACTTGACGGAGGTGGGAAGGCAAAAGTTCCCCGCGCTCGCGCAGGATGAGCCGGAGCTGCCGCCTCCCCCGGCTGATGCGGGATTTCACCGTGCCCAGGGAGCACGCTGTGATCTCGGCCACTTCCGAGTAGTCCAGACCGTGCACATCAGCCAGGACTATCGCCAGGCGCTGGTCCGGCGGCAGGCGGGTGAGCGCGTCCTGCAGTGCCTCGGCCAGCTCCCTGTGCTCCGCGCGCTCTTGCGGGGCCGGCCCGGAGTCCCGCACGTCAAGGCGGCGCTCGTCCGCCCCGTGAGGCTCGTCCAGGGAGACCGCCGGCCGCGCCCGCCGCCTCCGCATCTCGTCATAGCAGGCATTGGCGGCGATTCGGAACAGCCATGATTTCAGGGAGCCGCCCCGGAACGTGTGGATGGAACGGAAGGAGTGGATGAACGCCTCCTGGGTCGCATCTTCCGCCGCCTCCGGGGACGCCAGCATGCGCAGGCAGAGGTTATAGAGGGGGCGCTGGTAGCGCTCGACGAGCGCATTGAACGCAGCCAGGTCGCCTTCGCGACTGCGGGCGACCAAATCGGGCTCGTCGTCGTATTTCTCCAAATCAGGGACATTCTAACAGGGGGATGCCGCACTCACGGGCAACGGTTTCGCAACAACTCCCGGGAGCGCCGCGCGTCGGATGGCGCCGGCCGCCTGCTATAATCGAGACACTCGAATGACAGACAACGACCCATTCTGGGACTGGCCTGAGGATGACGGGGTGGCTGCGGGGGAGGGCCGCCGGCGTCGCGACTTTGACCCCATCTTCTCCACTTGGCGCGAGGCCGTGGAGGATAGCCCGCTTTCTGACGCCGGTGATTTTTCTGCTCCGGAGTCCCCCTTTGCCTGGGATGACACCGGATTTGTCCGGGGCTGGGAGCCCCCGCCACCCTCCGAAGCAAAGTGGGCGGCGCCTGCCCCCGATCGCCCCACGAGCTGGTACGCCAGTAGCTGGGGTGAAGCCCACGCGGCGACGATGACCGAAGCGCAGGCCAACCTGCGCGCCGGTGTCATCACCATCCCGCGCCCTGCGCCCCGGCGCTGGGCCGTGACCGCGCGGGAGCTGGCTGAGACGCTGCTGCTGGCGCTGTTGATCTTCCTCTCTGTTCGCGCATCCTTCCAGAACTTCCGGGTGGAAGGCGCCAGCATGTACCCCAGCCTGGAAAACGGCGAATACCTCATCGTGAACAAGCTGAGCTACGCCAAGCTGGATACAAGCGTCCTCAACTTCCTGCCCTTCTACGATGCCGGTGACAGCCCGCTCAAGCACATCTGGGGTGAACCCCACCGCGGAGACGTCATCGTCTTCCGCGCACCCACGAGTCCCAACCGTGACTTCATCAAGCGCATCATCGGGCTCCCGGGCGACAGCATCGAGATCACCGACACCGGCGAGGTCATCCTCAACGGGGAGGTCCTGAAGGAGCCTTACATCACGGGCATCACCAACTGTAATAGCAAGTGCGAACCTTTCACGATCCCCGCTGCGGGTTCGCCAGAGGCGCATGCAAAATGCGGGTCCGACGCCTGCTACTTCGTCATGGGCGACAACCGTCAGAACAGCAGCGATTCCCGGCAGGACTGGCTGGTGCCGGAGGAGAACATCATCGGCAAGGCGCTGCTGACCTACTGGCACCAGGGGGGCCCCGAGTTGGACGTCGCCCCCAACCACTCGGTGTCGGCCGACGAATCCGGGCAGTAGCGCCGCCGCGGCCCTGACTCTATAGTGGCCCCGTGAGCACCAACAAACCCGGGAGCCTCCCGGATGCGGAGAAACTGCTGCGCGATGCCGGGGCACTGCTGGAGGGCCATTTCCAGCTAGCTTCCGGCAAGCACTCTGGCCTGTACATCGAAAAATTCCGCCTGCTGGAACGCCCGCCCCAGACCGAGGCCCTCTGCTGTATGATCGCCGACTGGGCCCGCGGCTTCTCCCCGGAACTCATCGCCGGACCCACCACCGGCGGCATCATCATCAGCTACGAAGTCGCCCGCCACCTTGGGTTGCGCAGCATCTTCGCCGAGAAGAACGCGGACGGCAGCCCCGGCCGCTCGTTTCTGCGCGGATTCGAGATCCGGCCCGGCCAGCGCCTGCTCGTGGTGGACGATGTGCTGACGACCGGCGGCAGCGTGCGCGAGGTGCTGGCGGCGGTGCGAGACATGGGCGGAGCAGTCATTGGGGTGGCGGTGCTCGTGGACCGCAGCGCCGGCAAGGTGGACTTCGGCGTGCCGCTGTTCGCCTGCCTCGAACTTGACCTGCCCACCTACCCGCCGGACGATTGCCCCCTGTGCCGGGAAGGGGTCCCGCTCAAGGTGACCTAGACCCCGGAGGCGGCCACCGGATCGTTGTCGCGATGAATTCCGACGTTCGCCGCATCTTCGCCGCCCAGGCGTTCCGCGCCGCCGCGTACGGCTTCACCTCCGTCTTCCTGGGTATATCGCTGGAAGCGCGGGGATGGAGCAGCGCCCGCGTCGGCCTGCTGCTTACGGCCGTCGTCGCCGGCACGGCGGCGATGAACCTGCTCGTCGGCACGCTGGGTGACCGCTTCGGCCGCCGCCGGACATACGCCGCGCTGTTTGTCGGCCTCGCCCTCTCGGGGCTCGTCTTCGGGTCGACGACGGAGCAGTGGGCCCTGATGGCCATAGCCCTCACCGGCACGATCTCCACTGACGTCGTAGAATCCGGGCCCTTCACCAGCCTGGAGCAGGGCATGCTCCCTGCGGCGTTGGGTGGCCGCGACCCCACCCGGATCTTCGGCCGCTACAACGCCGTAGCCACGCTGACGGGATCGTTCGGCGCGCTCGCCGCCGGCGGACCAGCCCTCCTCCGGGACGCCTGGACCGGCCTGCCCGCGGACGAGCGTTTCTTCCTTGTCCTGGTGCCGGCCGGCATCGTCGGTGCGCTCATCGCCCTCTCGCTGTCCGAAGCGGTCGAGGACAGGCCGGCGGGAGCGGCCGAACCGCGCCGCGGGCTCCAGAAATCGCGCTCGCGGGTTGTGCGGCTGGCGGGGCTGTTTGCCGTGGACTCACTGGCCGGGGGCTTCGCCGTCCAGAGCTTCATCGCCTACTGGTTCCGGGCCAAATTCGATATCCAGGTGGAAGTGCTTGGCGCCGTCTTCTTCGGTGTCGGAATCCTCCAGACAGCCTCTTTCCTGGCTGCAACAAGGATCGCCGAGCGTTTCGGGCTTCTGAACACGATGGTCTTCACTCACCTGCCCTCGAACCTGCTCCTCGCCGCCATCCCCCTTGCGCCCACCGCCGGCACGGCCATCGCCTTGCTGCTCGGCCGCTTCGCTCTCAGCCAGATGGACGTGCCCACCAGACAGGCATATATTGCGAGGATGGTCGAACCCGGCGAAAGGACGGCGGCCGCTGCCTACACGAACTCGGCTCGGTACGTCGTCCGGCCCATAGGCCCGGCGCTGGCGGGGCTGGCGCAGCAGGTCACGCTGGGCCTGCCGTTCTTCATCGCCGGCGGTGTCAAGTCCTGCTACGACCTGGCGCTCTGGTCGTGGTTCCGGCGCATCAGTCTCGAGCCGGAGCAGCCCGGCGACCAGCCCATAGAGGAGGTAACGGTATGAAATGGGTGACCCGCGCCCGCCCCAAGACTGACCGCGTAGCCTGCCCCTGGCTCATCGGGCGATTCATCGACCCCGACGCGGAGATCGTTTACGTCCCGGCGGACCAGGTGCTCGACGTAGCCGCCCGCGAAGGGGCACACTCCTTTGACGCCCCGGACGCCGAATACACGCACCGCAGCAACAAGTGCACGTTCGAGGTTCTGATTGACGACTTCGGTCTCGGCACTGATCCAGCGCTTGCCCGAATGGCCCGCGTCGTCCACGCCGCCGACATCGCGGGCGAAGAGCACACCGACCCGCTGGGCGCCGGGCTGCTGGCCATCGGCCTGGGGTCCCTGGAGGTAGAGGCGGACGATTACCGGCTGCTGGAGCGGGAGATTTTCGTGTACGACGCCCTCTACGCGTGGTGCCAGAAGTACGGCACTAGCCGATAACGTGCTTTCCGAGGCCGAACTCGCGTTCATCGAGGCCCGCCGCACCGCGCACCTGGCGACGGCGGACGCCGCCGGCGCCCCGCACGTGGTCCCTGCCTGTTTCGCCTACTCGGACAACTGCTTCTGGATACCCGTCGACGAGAAGCCCAAGGGGACGCTCCGCCTGAAACGCCTGCGCAACATTGAGCAGAATCCGGAGGTCGCGCTCGTCTTCGACCGCTACGACGAGGACTGGTCGAGGCTGGGGTACGTCATGGTCTGGGGGACCGCCTCCATCGTGGAAGGCGGGCCGGAGCACGCGAGAGCGCTGGCGGCGCTGCGGGCGCGCTACCCGCAGTACCGGACCATGCGCCTGGAAGGACGTCCGGCCATCCGAATCGAACCCCGTCGCTCGGCGCGCTGGGGGGATCTCGCGCCGGAATCAGGCTGATGGCGGGACTGCGCGTGTCTCAGGCGTGAACCCTATGCGCTTGTGCGAGGAGTCGCAGAAGGGTTTGATAGCCGAATGGCCGCAGCGGCAGAGCGCTATTGGGCGGTCCGCGTCCCAGCCCTCGGGTAGGGGGAACTCGTTTCCGTCGATGTCGACCAGCCTGAAGCGGCCGGACACGCGGTATGGGCCGTTGGGCCTGACCAGTACCTCCACATCGTTCTCGTTCTCTTGCAGAGTCAAATCCAGTTCCTTTCCAGACGAATCACAGGTGGTCGCGCAG
>DASSZB010000352.1:0-2274 GCA_035702935.1 Dehalococcoidia bacterium | reverse complement strand
CTCCGGTCAGGCAGACTGTTCGGCGCGGAACTTCTCCAACGCCGAACGCACGCCATCATGCTTCAGGGCAAGGATGGCCGCGGCGTAGAGGGCGGCGTTCTTCGCTCCGTTTACTGCCATGCATGCTACGGGCACTCCCGGCGGCATCTGCGCGATAGACAGGAGGGCGTCCATTCCCGAGACCGCGGTGCTCGAATTGGCGACGGGCACGCCGATCACCGGCAGGCGGGTCCATGCCGCCACCACTCCGGGCAGGTGCGCGGCCATGCCGGCGGCGGCGATGATCACCTCGAACCCCGCGTCAGCGGCGCCGGCGGCAAACTGCTGAACTTTCTGTGGCGCCCGGTGCGCGGACATGACGTGCAACTCGTGCTCGATGCCGAGGAGCGTCAGCGTCTCGACACACGGGTCCAGCACCGGCACATCGGATTTGGAACCGGTGAGGATGGCTACGCGGGGCATGACGGCATTGTGGCGGGTGGCTTTGGTGGTGGTCAAGCGCCGCAATCTATATGCAACGGCTGAAGGGCAGTCTTTACGCTGCTGTTAGGCCGGTAGGGGGAATCTGTTCCCGCAAGGAGGCAGAGCCATGCAAGAGCAACAGTTTCGTTGCCCCGAGTGCGGGGCCGAGTTTCCCACGCAGGGCGCCATGGAAGAGCACTTCACGCGTGATCACCAGGGCGTCCAGGTGAAGCCGCCAGAAGAAGAGGACCCGGCCGCGACGACCGAGTTCCCGAGCGATCGCTCAATCGCGGAAAGTCGGGAAAACGGAGACCTCCCGGCCGAGTAACCCTACTCCGTGCGGGCGCCCTGCGAGGGCGCAGCGATATCCCGCCGGTAGTGCGCGCGGCGGAAATGGATATGCTGCACGTTGCGGTACGCCTTCGCTCTCGCTTCCTGGAGCGTCGGCGCCGTAGCCACGACAGTCAGCACGCGCCCGCCGGCGGTTACGATCTCGCCATCGTCGCCGGTAGCTGTCCCGGCGTGAAAGACCAGCACGTCCGATTCCACCGTGGACAGACCGGCGATAGAAAAGCCTGTTTCGTACTCCTCCGGGTATCCTCCCGAGGCCATCACGACGCCAACAGCGGCGTCCGTCGCCCAGTGGACCTCGGCGTCTGCTAGCGTGTTATTGGCTACCGCCCAGCAGACGTCCAGGAGGTCCGACTTCAGCCGCGGGAGGAGCACCTGGGTTTCCGGGTCCCCAAAGCGGCAGTTGAACTCCAGGACTTTGGGTCCATCCGGCGTAACCATAAGTCCGGGGTAAATCACACCCTTATATGGCGCGCCTTCCTTCATCATGGCGTGAACGGCAGCCTCAGTGATTTTCTCGTGGATGAACGGCTCCATCGCCTCGTCCAGCCACAACGGCGGGCTGTAGGCGCCCATGCCGCCGGTGTTCGGCCCCTCGTCGTGATCCCGCGCCCGCTTGTAGTCACACGAGAAGGGCATCGGCGCCACCGATCGCCCGTCCGTAAAGGCGTGCGCGGACACCTCCCGCCCCGATAGGCGCTCCTCCACGATGATCGTCCGTCCGGCCTCCCCAAACATCGATTCCTCGCCCATCAGGGCCTCGATGGCGTCGGTCGCCTCGTCCGGAGAGTCGCAGACGAACACGCCCTTTCCGGCCGCCAGGCCGTCGGCCTTGACGACGCACGGGCCGCCGAGACGCTGTACGTAGGCCCGGGCGTCATGCCGGTTGCTGAAGGCGCGCGCCTCGGCGGTGGGGATGCCGTGGTCGAGCAGCAACTGTTTGGAGAACGCCTTCGAAGACTCGATGCGTGCCGCCGACTGCGTCGGCCCAAAGGCGGCCGTCCCCTGGGCCGCCAGCCGGTCGACGAGGCCGCGGGCGAGCGGGTCCTCCGGCCCGACGATGACGAGATCGATCCGATGCTCGCGGGCGGCAACGCAGATGCCATCCACGTCGGACGCCTTTGTCCGCAGGTTTGTAGCCACCGCCGCGGTGCCCGCATTGCCAGGCGCGACGAACAGATCCGTGAGGCGCTGAGATTGGCGGAGCTTCCAGGCGATGGTATGCTCGCGGGCGCCGGAGCCGACGACAAGGACGTTCACGCTGGGAATCGCGCCGCGGTGGCTGCTGGTTGCGGGGTCATAGACAACTGGAATATTACAGGGCGGGCGTGCTTGTTTCACACCCCCGGACCAGGGACTCAAGACAGGGGACGCGGAGGCGCCGGTTAGAGGACCTGGATGGCGATGAAGATCAGCGCGGAGGCCGAGGTTGCCAGGATGGCCGTCCAGCGGACGAGCGCT
>DASSZB010000287.1:0-5438 GCA_035702935.1 Dehalococcoidia bacterium | reverse complement strand
TGGCGCGGGACCGGTTCATGGACGTCCAGGAGATCCTGTACCCCGGCTATGCTTTCATGACTAACAAGGGCTATTTCACCGCCGAGCACGCCGAAGCGCTTGACCGGCTCGGGCCCTGCGACATACACAGGCGCTCGTTCTCGCCGGTCCGCGAGATGGTCGCCGCCCTGGCTGTATAATCAGCGCCGATATTCCGCGCGCCCAAATGGAGGTTACCCATGGCCACCGTTAACAGTGTGTCCGGCCCCATCGATACCGCCGACCTCGGCTTCACCCTCATGCACGAGCACATCATCATCCAGTCACCCGGCGTCAACGAGAACTTCCCTGTTTTCGAGCGCGATAAGCAGATCGAGGCTGCGGCAGGGAAGCTCAAGGCTGTGATGGAACGCGGCGTCAAGACGCTGGTGGACCTGACTCCCGGAGACTGGCGCGACATCCCCTTCGTCAAGGAGGTCGTGGCCCGCAGCGGCATGCAGGTGATCGTTGCCACGGGCATCTACTGGGAGGTGCCGCACTTCTTTCAGGCGTTCAGCACCCGCACCCCCGAATTCATCGCTGATCTCTTCACCCGCGATATCACCGACGGCATTATGGATACAGGGGTTAGAGCCGGTATCATAAAGTGCGCGACGGACGAAACAGGTGTCACGCCTGACGTCGAGCGCATCCTGCGGGCCAGCGCCAAAGCGCATCGCGCCACCGGCGTTCCCATCTCCACCCACACGAATGCCCATCGCAAAATGGGACTCCTTCAGCAGGATATCTTCGAGTCCGAGGGCGTGGACCTCAGCCGGGTGGTTATCGGGCACAGCGGCGATTCGGATGATCTGGAGTACCTGACGACCCTGATGAAGCGCGGAAGCTACATCGGCATGGACCGCTTTGGCCTGGACCAGTTTCTGCCGCAGGAGAAGCGCGTGTCGACCATCGCCAAACTGTGCGAGATGGGCCACGCGGGGCAGATGGTCCTGTCGCACGATGCTTCGTGCTACTTCGACTGGGTGCCCCAGGAACTCCTTCCCATCGCGGTGCCGAACTGGCACTTCAACTTCATCCCCGATGTCGTCGTGCCGGAGCTACGGGCCGCCGGCGTCAGCGATGAGCACCTGAAGGCGATGACGGTAGATAATCCGAGGCGCGTCTTCGAGCGCCAGGGTTCGTATTAGGTATAGGTGTCGGGTGTCAGGTGATAGAAAAGTGGGAGCGCGGCGGGCGCTGGGGGAGTTCGGGGAACGGCTGGCGGTACAGCACCTGGAGGCGAATGGCTATCAGATAGTCGAGCGCAACTACCGCCGGCGGGAAGGCGAGATCGACATCATCGCGCGGCAAGGGAACGTCCTGGCCTTCGTCGAGGTGCGGTGCCGGCGTGGCACCCTCATGGGGACGGCAATCGAATCACTCTCGCCGGCGAAGCAGCGGCGGCTGGTAGCGCTGGCGCAGGCCTACTGCCAGGGCCGGAACGTCACTCTCGAACAACCACGGATTGATGTGATAGCTGTCGACCTGGCGCCTGACGGGAGGGTGCTGTCGCTGGCGCACGTCGAAGGGGCCGTCTGGGAGGAGTAACGAACCCGGCGCGAACCCCTAGTCGTCTAAGGGAGCGATCTCGGGTGCGGGCTTGCCGGGCAGGCGGGGCGCCGCCTTGCGGCGGCCGTTGTCGAACATCGTGCCCCGGGCGTATCCCTTGAAGATGGCCCGCAGGAAGGCCGGCTTATCGTTGTCCAGGATCGAGCAGCGGAAGGCGCAGCCCACAGAGCAGCCCTCTTCGCAGCCCTTCCGGGTGCTGGCCTGCTCGTTCAGATCCGCCCGTGTGTATTCCTCGATAGGCTTGGCCAGCCGGCCGAGTTGCGAGGCGCATAGTTGAACTTTGCCGTGCTCATCCACGTACATGTAGCGGGCCCCGGCCCTGCAGGTCCAGTCCGGCGTTTCTCCCCGCAGGAGACTCTTGCCGTACTCGTAATCCAGGAACGTGAACGGTTTGCCGCTCCGGTAGAAGTCCTCGTACAGGTCGAGGTAGGGCTGTCCCTGGACAGCGATATACCCCTTCGAGTTGTGAATCAGGTTGATGGACATGCGGAAGCCCATCCCCTGGATCTCGTCCACCAGCTGCCGGAAGTCATCCCGCGAGGACTCGCAGAGCACGGCGGTGACGTGGACGTCGAACTTGGCCAGCTGGCGGAGGCGTTCCAGCCGCGTTTTGAGGGAGCGGAAGGACTTCTGAATGTAGCGGGTGAGATCGGCGTTCAGAGTGTCGACGCTCACGGTGAGGTTGTTGAGGCCGGCCTGGTTCAGCGACTCGATGACGCTATTGCGCAGGAGGAACCCGTTGGTGACCAGGCTGACGTTTGACTTGTGACCGGCGTAGACGACTATCTCGGCGATATCGGGGTGCATCAGGGGCTCGCCGCCCAGCAGCGTGATGTTTGCCGCGCCGAGGCGGTGCAGCGCGTCTATCCGGCGCTTGAGGTCCTCCACGGGCACGGGCTCGGACACGTTGTCGTATTCGTTGCAGTAGCCGCACGAGAGATTGCAGCGGCGAGTGACGATCAGCTGCGCGTCCAGGGGTGAGTTCGTGAAGAGCATGCGCGGAACGGCCGAAACGACATTCTTGACCTGCAATTAAGCTGTCCTTCCGCTAGGTGCGCTCTGGAATCCCACGCGAATTCGCCGGCTCAGGCGGCAGCGCGTGCTGACTGCTGCGACGGGTCGTTATCAGGCACGCCGCAGAGCCAGGCGAGCCACGCGCGCCAGCCGCGGGTGCGGGCTTCCTCGGGGAGCCTGGCGAATGATCGTGTCACCAGGTGGCGTCCCGCAAGGGCGATCGCCAGGCCGAGCAGCATTACCGCCGAGCCCGCGAAAGCGTCGATGATGTAATGGTTACCGGTGAGGATGATGTCCGTGAACATGGCGAGCGGCATCAGCACGGCGAAGGCTCGGATGAAAATATTCCTGGAGGCGAGCCAGAGGGCGATACCGACCAGCAGGTTCCAGCCGATGTGCATGCTGGGGAAGGCTGCGTATTCATTCACGAACCAGCTCGGCGTCAGCGGGCGGCTCTCCTTGTACTGCTCGACGACGGTGTCCACGAAGCCAAACCCCAGCTCGTGGGGCAGCAGCCTCGGCGGCGCGGTGGGGAAGTTCACGAAGAAGATGAGCGCGATCGCGCCTGAGAGCAGGAACGCGTTCCGCATCAGGAGGTATTGCGGGCGGTGCCAGAAGTACATCCACACGGCCAGCGATCCTATGACCGGGAGGTGTCCGAACAGGTAGAACCAGTTGAGGAATTTGACCAGCCAGCTGTAGGGAAGGATCCAGCTCTGCAGCTCGACTTCCCAGAAGATACCCAGGCTTCGTTCCAGCCTGATGATGTCGACACCGCGGTTGACGGCGTCGTCTACCTGGGTCTGCGTGACGCCGCGGACCCCGTAGTAGATGGGCAGTGCCGACGCGATCAGGAGGATCTCGGCAAGGTCTCGTATACCAGGCCGCCACTGCAGCAGCGGGTTAAACATCGTGCGCATATTTTCTCCGAGTCTGCGGAAGGACCCCCGTAAATCAACCCGCCGGCGGCCTGCCTCCACAGCCCGACTGTTGGTCAACCTCATTCCGTTGCTCCCTGTCCGGCCTGAAACTCAGGGACATATTCAGGATAAGGCCCTGCCGCGAAGATTACCATAGGTAAGGACGCCCGCCAATGGGAAAAAACGCTCCAATTGGCACGAAATGATAAAATTACTTAGCGATATGACCCGCTATTCACCTCTCCGATTTCGTGTCTTCGATACCTGCCGCCTGCGCTACAGGTACCAGTACGTCGACAAGGCCCGCGCCTACCTGCGCCCTGCCGACACCGCCGGTTCGCTTGTCCATCGCGTTTTGTGCGACTTCTTTGCGAAGATCCCGCGCGACGAGCGGACAGAGGAGCGCCTCTTGCAGATGTTCGAGGAAGGCTGGGACGCGCTGGCGCCGTCCTACAAGCGCGTTCCCGGTGTGGAAGAGCTTCACGCGGCTGGCGTCACGCAGCTACGGAACTTCGCCGCCGGGTTCGACTTGAAGGCCGAGCCCTACGCCGTCGAGGCCTATCTGCAGGTGGACGTGGCCCCGCGAGTGACGCTGTTCGGCCGCATGGACCGCATCGACCAGGAGCCGGACGGCACGCTCCATATCATCGACTACAAGACTGGCACGCAGCCAGACGAGATCGATACGAAACAGCTAATGCTCTACGCTATAATGGTCGAACAGGAGTTGACGAAGGCGGTTTCGAAGGCTTCCTTCTGGTACCTGGACGACGGGCAGGTCTGGACGGCGGACCTGGAGGATGAAGACAAGCGGCAGGTGTTAGAAGAGACGCTGGCCGCGGCACGGGAGATGGAGAACCTGAGCGAATTCCCCGCCACAATCGGCCGGCACTGCGCCTACTGCCCGTACCTCAAAGGATGCGAGTTCCGTCAAAAGATCGCGGAACGCCGGGAAGCCGAGGGCTGGTAGCGTGCCGATTTACGAGTTCCGCTGCTCTGCCTGCCGCAAGCGCACATCCGTCTTCGTCCGCACCATGACGGCGGCCGTTTCGCCAACGTGCGAGCACTGCGGCTCCTCCGAGATGTCCCGGCTCTTCTCGCGTGTGGCCGTGCTCCGGTCGGGTGACGATATGGGTTCCGGCATTGACGAATCCAGCCTGGGTGATGTTGACGAGAACGACCCGCGCTCCGTCGCCCGCTGGGTGCGCAAGATGAGCCGTGACATGGGCGAGCCGCTGGACGCCGAGATGGAAGCGGACCTGGAGCGCCTGGAGGCCGGTGAAATGCCGGACGACGATATGGCGGACGAGCCAGAGGAAGATTTCGCGGGTGTGGATTAGGTTCCCCCGGAAACGCGCGGGATCGCCACCTGGTGGGTCGGTGATCTGGACGCCGCACGCGCAGTACTACGTCGATGATGTTGCGCTCGACCGTCCCGAACCCTCATGGTTCCAGAGGGTCATGAGGCCGGCCATCATCAAGGCGATCCTGACGGCGATAGCCCTTGCGGTGCTTTTCCTCGTGATTGCAGCGATTGTTCCGGATCGCCGCAATTCTCCGGACCGAGATTGTCCGGCGGGTGGATGCCCGAGCGGCCAGGGTTGGTCACCATTTTGATTCTCCTTGAGGGATAAGGATGCCGATTTACGAGTTCAAATGCGCCGATTGTGGAACGCTGAACAGCGTGTTCACGCGCACGGTTAACTCTCCGCTGACCGCCCGGTGCAAGGAATGCGGATCGAAGAAGCTGGAACGCACGCTCTCGAAGTTCGCCTATCACAAGTCAGAGGCGGACATCCTTCGGGACTACGGCTCGGAGCCGAAACGGCTGGAGGACTACAAGGACCCCCGCCAGATCGGCCGCTGGGCCGAGCGGAAGTTCGACGAGATGGGGGTGGAGATGCCCCAGGAGGC
>DASSZB010000282.1:0-2382 GCA_035702935.1 Dehalococcoidia bacterium | reverse complement strand
TCTCGTAGGCGAACTCCAGGAACCGCCGGCTGCTGGTTTCCCGCAGCAAGAGGCGCACCTGCTGCCCTTCTCCAGCGAGGACCTCCGCCACGTGCGAGCCCAGGAACCCGCTGGCGCCGGTGACGAGAATCTTCACGGTATCAGTGTCTTCTCGTAGACACGGTAGGTCTTGTAGTGCTCCGCTCCGACCTTCCGAATCAGGGAATTGACAAGCCCGTTGTCCTCCAGGGTCCAGGAGAGCTCCGCCCAGTCGAAGCGAGGAAAGCCCGAATGGTAGAACTCGTCGCACACCAGGTAGGCGAGCCCGGCGTACCGGCGCGAGCGGAACTCTTTCTTGATCCCCAGGAGCGCCAGGCGGCCGCTCCGGACCCCCCGGACCTTCAGTCTCCAGAGCAGCTTGATCCAGCCAAAGGGAAAGAGCCGGCCGTTCAGGTCATATATCGCCTCGTTCAGGTTGGGGATGGCCAGGCCTACTCCGGCCGGGATTCCGTTGACTTCGACGAAGGGCACGATCTCGGGGTCCACCAGGAACTTGAGGTCGCGGACCATATCCTCCGCCTCGGCGTCGGTCGCGGGGACGAACCCCCAGTTCTCGCTCCACGCGTCGTTGTAGAGGTCAAGGATGGTCCGCACCTCTTCGCCGAAGCGCTTCATGTTTGGCCGACGCACGGTGATCTCGGGTCGCGAGCGCAACTCCTTCACCATCCTGGCAGGGCCTTCCGGCACCGGCTCGCGGCTCCAGCGCCAGGCAAACAAGTCCTTGGCTTTCTCGTATCCCGCGCCCTCCATCAATCCCAGGTAATACGCGTGGGTGAACGGCATCATCACCACGGGTCGGCTATCATGACCCTCAACCAGGAAACCGACCTCCCCGTTGGTAGAGAAGTTCATCGGCCCGCGGATCCGGTCCATGCCGCGGGCGCGCAGCCACTGCTCGGCGGCAGACAGGAGCGCCGCGGTCACCTCCGGATCGTCCTCGGATTCGAAGAAGCCGAAGAAGCCCGTGCGCTCGTTCCAGTACCGGTTGTGTTCGTGGTCGATGTGTACGCTTATGCGGCCCGCCACGCGCCCGTCTTTGTGGGCCAGCATGAGCTGGACGTCGGCGTGCTTGAAGAAGGCGTTCTTCCGGACAGAGAACAGTTCGGCCTGCAGCCTCAGCAGCGGCGGCACCCAGTACCGCTCGCCCTTGTACAGGCGCCACGGCAGTTTGATGAAAGCGTTGAGGTCGCGCTTGTTCGCTACGGGAGCGACGGATACCCGGCTGCGCTCAGCGCCGGCCGCTCGCCTATCGGGCTCAACGAAGTCAGGAGATGATGCCTTGTTTTCGGCCGACAGTTTTGAATGTCTCCAGCGCCTGCTCGACCTGGTCGTCGGTGTGCGTGGCCATGCAACTCGTGCGAAGTATGGCTTCATTCATGTTGACGGCTGGATAGATCGCCGGGTTGGTGTACAAGCCTTCCGCCAGCAGAGCTTTCCAGAACATCACGGTGGCATACTCGTCGCCGACGGTCACGGGCACAATCGGAGTCTGCGAGTTGCCGACGTCGAAGCCCAGGCCCTTCAGGCCGTCCCGCCAATTGTTCCCCAGCCGCCGGAGGTTGTCCACGATCTCCGGCTCCCGCCCCAGCACCGTCAAAGCGGCCAGCGCGGCGGCAGTCGATGCCGGCGGCAGGCTCGCGCTAAAGAGCATGGCACGGGCGAAGTGCTGGATCCACTCCAGCACCTTGGCCGGCCCGGCCACAAACCCACCGATGGAGGCCAGGGATTTGGAGAACGTCCCCATCACCAGGTCCACGTCATCTTCCATGTCGAAGTGGCTGCCGGTGCCGCGCCCACCTTCACCGATCACACCCAGGCCGTGCGCATCGTCCACGAGCAGCCGGGCATGGTGCCGCCGGCAGGCCTCTACGATGCCGGGCAGGTCGGCGATATCGCCTCCCATGCTGTACACGCCGTCGATGATGACCAGCGCTGCCTTACTGTGCGTAACGCGCTTGAGGACGGTTTCCAGGTGGCGGGCGTCGTTGTGACGGAATCGGATCGTCTCACCGTCTGAGAGCATGGAGCCGTCGTAGATGCTGGCGTGATCTGCCTTGTCCACTACTGCAACAGACCGCTTGTCGATCAGCGCCGAGATGGTGCCCAGGTTGGTCTGGTACCCGGTGGTGAAGACCAGCGCCTTTTCCTTGCGCAGGAACTGCGCAATCCGCTCCTCGAGCTCCTCGTGCAGGTGTGTGCTGCCGTTGAGGAGGCGGGACCCCGTCATGGACGTGCCGTATTGCGTGATCGCCGCGCGAGCGGCCTCTACCACTTCAGGCCGCCGGGTAAGCCCCAGGTAGTTGTTCGAGCCGAACATAAGCACGCGCTGCCCATAAATCTGGG
>DASSZB010000137.1:0-2124 GCA_035702935.1 Dehalococcoidia bacterium | reverse complement strand
GGTGGTGTAGCGGATCTCGAGCCAGCGCTGGCGGCCCGTTAGCTTGGCGCCGATGATCTCGAACTCCGCGATCCGGTCCTCCGTGGTGACCAGGCAGATATGCGAACCAATCTCGACATCTCTTGAGAGTTGGAGGCTGTTCGAAGAGACTCGCTTGCCCTCTTCCGCTGCGCAGCCGTTTCTCCCCGCGGGCTCGTCGTTAACCGTGACGAACCACGCGTAGAAGCCGCCATCAGGGCTGACGAGGCCCGGTTCCAGCAGGATCTCATCGCCATCCACCCTGGCAGCCAGATCAGCATCAAGCCGGCCATCCTCGTCTTCGTCGCGAACTATCTCATCGGTGTCCAGGTCAACTGCCTGGTCGACGTTCTCGCCTTCGACGGGAAGTTCGAGGGTTCCCTTCTGCCAGATGGCCGGAGTGGGCATCGAGGTTGCCGTCGCTGGCTTCGCCGTAGGAATCGGTGTTGGAGTAGGGGTCAGGGCCTCTGCCGGTGGGCTGGGCGGCGCGGTACCCTGCCCTCCCGCCGTTGTGCCCCCGCCCTGGAACACGCCGGCCGTTCCGCCAATCGTCGCCAGGAGAGTAACGATAGCGGCAACCAGCCCCAGTATCGCAGTCCAGAAGTGGGTTGGGTTTGCGTTAGCGTCCATAGTAACTCGGGGGCGCGGCCTTGCCGGGCGACCGGCGCCTAGCCGACCAGTCCCTTACAGCTTGGCACCATCAGAAAATTAGACCCGGCCGTGAGCGGTTTGTTACGGACGGAGTGCATTTGGTCCTTCGGCCGCGCGGTGATCTGCGCTAGACTTGTCGCGCTTTCGCAAACAAGGAGCACGAAGCTTATGGCGCTGGAACAGGCACTGGCAAGCATCAGGGGCGACCCCCGTAGCGGACACAATTTGGTGGAGTGGCGCGAGATGCCCGCTGTGCCGCACCGGCGGCGCGATTTCGGATTCTCCTTAGCACTGATGCGCGAGGCCATCGCCCTCCGCGAAGTACTCGCCACCGGCAAGGAACGGCGCCTCTGCGGAGGGGTGGGGATGATGACCTGGATCTGCGCCTGGCCCGTCTCCTCGGGCGAATCAGGCTCAATGATGGCAAGAGGCCGGGGACTAATCCCCGGCCTCAGCGGTTTCTCAATCTTGACCGTATCTACTTCACCTGCACCGCGGCGTTACTGATCACCACGCGCCCTTCTTGCGTCTTCGCCTGCATCACGATGTGACCGTTCCCCTGGTCCCACATTTCAGTGGTGATCGTGTCGCCCGGATAGACGACTCCGGAGAAGCGCACGGACATGGCCACGAAGCGCTCAGGGTCGTTGTCGCAGTACTCCGCCAGCACGGCGCGGCCGACGTGACCGAAGCTGCACAAGCCGTGCAGGATCGGCTTGTCGTACCCGGCCATCTTCGCGAAGTCAGGGTCGATGTGCAGCGGGTTGCGGTCACCGGACAGCCGGTAAAGGGCGGCCTGGAGCGGGTGTGTGGGCATCGAGACGCTCTTGTCAGGCGCCCGGTCGGGAGCCGCATTTCCGGCTTCCGGCCCGCGCTCGCCGCCGAAGCCGCCGGCGCCGCGCACGAAGACGCCCGAAGTGTTGGTGAACACCACCTCGCCGCTCTCGTCCTTCGTCACACTATCGATTGTGATGAGAGCACCCTTGCCCTTGTCGAAACAGCCTGTGACTCTGCCTGCTGTGGTCAGGTGAGCCTTCACGGGAATCGTCTTCTTGATCTGGAACGACTGCTCCCCGTGCAGGATCATGACCGGGTTTACCTCCACGGCCGCGCTCATGCCCATGAGAGCCGGGAACGCGGGAATCACCGCGAACGTCGGCAGCACCTTCAGGTTTCGCTCGTAGATGAACGGCAACTCCGACGCGCCCACGCCCAGCGCGTACAGCATCACGTCCCGATCCGTGTACTCGAACGTTGTCGGCGCCAGTTCGGTGCCCACAACGTCCGGGCCGATTGCCTTGCGTTCTGCCATATCCCTAGCTCACCGCCGTCGCCGGCCGAAGCCGCTTGGAGACTTCGTCGAAGGCGTGTGCGAACTCTTCTGCGTTGCTCAGGTCGCTGATCTTCGAGAAGTTGTCGCGGATGTCTTCCAACGTAGCGTGCGGCAGGACGGCG
>DASSZB010000285.1:0-3136 GCA_035702935.1 Dehalococcoidia bacterium | reverse complement strand
GTCACCTACGAGGGCCGCGACCTGCTGGCGATGCCGCCGGACGAACGGGCACGAGCCGGCGTCTTCCTGGCGTTCCAGTACCCGGTGGAGCTGCCGGGAATCCGCAATCGCGAGTTCCTGCGGACGGCGCTGGAAGCCGTGCGCACGGCCCGCGGCGAACCCAAGCTGGCGATACGCGATTTCAACAAGCTGATGGAGGCGAAGGCGCTGGAGATGGAGTTCGACCCGGACCTGATGAAGCGCAACGTGAACGAGGGCTTCTCCGGGGGCGAGAAGAAGCGCAACGAGATCCTGCAGCTCTCCGTCCTCGACCCGAAGCTGGCGCTTCTGGACGAGACGGACTCCGGACTGGACATCGACGCGCTAAAGGTCGTGTCCGAGGGCATAAACCGATTCCGTGGCCCCGCGAAGGCCGTCGTGCTTGTGACGCACTACCAACGCATCCTGAACTACGTGACACCGGACTTCGTGCACGTGCTTATCGATGGGCGCATCGTGCGCTCGGGCGGGCGCGAGCTGGCGCTGGAACTGGAATCGCGCGGCTACGAATGGTTGCGCGATGAGGCCGGCGCGGCCGCCCAGAAATAGAGGGGCCGACAATGACACAGGCCCCCGCCAGGTACGACCGTTACCTCACCGACTTCGAGGCATTCGAACGCGAGACGGCTTCACAGCCGGAGTGGCTGCACGATTTGCGCCGAGGAAGCATGGCTCACTTCCGTAGCGTCGGGTTGCCGACCGCGCGTAAGGGCAACGAGCCCTGGAAGTACACGAACGTGGCGCCCATCGCCGACAAAGAGTTCGCGCTCGGGCTTCAACCTTCGCGGGCGCTGACTTCGACGGAGATCGCGGCCGTCGCGCCGTGGTGCACCGTCTGGAAGGAGCTTGTTTTCGTCAACGGGCGGTACTCCCCGGAGCTTTCCTCGGGTGACTTCGACGGCGTCACTGCGCTGAGCCTCGAGCAGGCGTTCGCCACCCACGGGGACATCATTCAGAAGCACCTCGGGAACCTGGCGCCGTTCGACTATGACGGGTTCACCGCGCTGAACACCGCGTTCCTCCGCGATGGTGCCTTCGTTCTGGTGCCAGACGGCGCGGAGATTCCCGTGCACCTGCACGTACTCTTCGTGACGACGCGGGCGGACGCCCCCGTCGCGAGCCACCCGCGGACGCTGATTCTGGCAGGGAGCCAGAGCAAGCTGACCATGGTCGAGAGCTATGTCTCGGTCGACGGTGGCAGCTATCTTAACAACGCGGTCACGGAAATCGTCTTGGAGGACGGAGCGCAGCTCGAGCACCACCGCGTGCTCCTGGACCGGGACGCCTATCACGTCGGCCTCACCCGTGTCCGGCAGGGGCGCGACAGCCGCTTCTCCTCGATGGCGTTCTCCACCGGGCCCGCGCTGGCGCGGCATGACCTGAACGTGCTCCTGAACGACACCGGCGCCGAGTGCTACGTACGCGGGCTGTACGTAACCGCCGGCGACCAGCACATCGATAACTACCTGAGCATCGACCACGCGCAGCCGCACTGCACGAGCCGCCTGTACTACAAAGGGATCCTTGACGACCGCTCTCGTGCTGTCTTCGGCGGTACGGTCCTCGTCCGCGAAGGCGCTGTGAAGACGGACGCGCACCAGGAGGATAAGAACCTCGTGCTCTCCAATGAGGCCGAAGTGGACAGCAAGCCCGCACTCGAGATCTACGCCGACGACGTGAAGTGCGGCCACGGCGCCACGGCCGGCGCCATCGCCGAGGATGCGCTCTTCTACATGCGCAGCCGCGGCCTGGACGAAGAGACGGCGCAGATCTTCCTGATAAATGGCTTCGCGGCCGAGATACTCGACCAGGTGACGATGGAGCCGCTCCACGCCTACCTCGCCGAGCGCACGACGCAGGCGCTACCGCGGTTCCGCCGGGAGGAGGCCGCCGCGTGACGCTGGATGTCCAGAAGATCCGCAAGGACTTTCCCATCCTGGAGCGCCGGGTGTACGGGAAGCCGCTTGTGTACTTCGATAACGCGGCTACCTCGCAGAAGCCGCGGCAGGTGATCGACGCGCTCGTCCGCTACTACGAGCACAGCAATGCCAACATCCACCGCGCCCTCCACTGCCTGGGCGAAGAGGCCACGGAGGCCTACGAAGCCGCCCGTGAGAAAGTCGCGAAGTTCATCAACGCGCCCTCTGCGGAGAACATAGTCTTCACGCGCAACACCACGGAGGCGATAAACCTTGTCGCCTATACGTGGGCCCGGCAGAACATCCGCGAAGGCGATGAGATCCTGCTGACGCGGATGGAGCACCACTCGAACCTGATCCCCTGGCAGCGCCTGGCCGCCGAAAAAGGAGCCACGATCCGGTACGTGGAAATCACGGACGAGCAGACGCTTGCCCTCGATGGCCTGGAGAACCTGTTCGACGCGCAAACGAAGATGATGGCGATGCCCCACGTCTCGAACTCGCTGGGGACCATCAACCCGGTCGAGAAGATCGGGGCGGAAGCTCGGCGACACGGCGTCATGTTCCTGGTGGACGGCGCGCAGGGCACTCCCCACCTGGCGGTGGACGTGCAGGCCATCGGCTGCGATTTCTACGCCTTCTCCTCGCACAAGATGCTGGGGCCCACGGGCGTGGGCGTACTGTATGGCCGGAGCGAGCTGCTGGAGGAGATGGAGCCGTTCCTGGGCGGCGGTGAGATGATCAAGAAAGTGACCTACGAAGGCGCCACCTGGAACGATCTACCCTGGAAGTTCGAGGCCGGGACGCCCAACATCGCCGATGTCATCGCTTTTGGTGCGGCCATTGACTACCTCTCCGAGACCGGCATGGAGAACGTCCGCCAGCACGAGGTCGAGATCACCGACTACGCTCTGAGGCGGCTCTCGGAGCTGGACGACATGACGATCTACGGGCCGCGCGACCTGTCGCAGCGCGGCGGCGTCGTCTCCTTCAACTACGGGAACCTGCACCCGCACGACGTGGGCACGATACTGGACCGCCACGGCGTGGCGATCCGGGCCGGGCACCACTGCACACAGCCGCTGATGCGGCAGCTCGGGGTTTCGGGCACAGCGCGGGCCAGCTTCTACCTGGACAATACCCTCGAAGAGGTGGACGTTCTCGTGGAAGCGCTGCAG
>DASSZB010000102.1:0-7915 GCA_035702935.1 Dehalococcoidia bacterium | reverse complement strand
GAGGCGCTCACCCTGCGCGCCGTCAGCGGTTTCCTCGGAGAGGAGGAACACGCGCAGGCCGCGCCCCGCCCGAAAGGCTCGGTGACAATTCTCTTCACCGACATGGAGAGCTCTACTCCGCTCACGGGCCGGCTGGGCGATCAGGCCGCCCATGAACTGGTGCGCGCACACAACCGAATGGTCCGGGAGGCGCTGGGGCGGCACGGCGGCACCGAGATCAAGCACACGGGAGACGGCATTATGGCCCGGTTCGATTCGGCCGGCGCGGCCCTGCACTGCGCTATCGATATCCAGAAGGCATTCTCGTCCCACAATGAGAGCGCCGAGAACCCGTTCCGCGTCCGCATCGGTCTGAACGCGGGCGAACCCGTGGAAGAGGAGGCGGACCTTTTCGGCACCTCGGTGCAACTGGCCGCCCGCATTCGTGACATTGCGCAGCCCGGCGAAATCCTGGTTTCCAACGTCGTGCGTGAGCTGGTGGCAGGAAAGGAGTTCCTCTTCGCGGACCGCGGCCACGCGGCCCTGAAGGGGTTTGAGGAGCCGGTGCGGTTGTTTCAGCTGCATTACGTGACGTAGGAACAACCTGTTGGCCCGTTAGCTTGCATATTCGCAGCCCAACAGTATAATCATCGCGCCACGCGGTCAGGAAACCGGTGGCGCTCACAGAAAGGGGGAGCAAATGCCTGCTTACAGCACGATGAAGGCCTTCGTGATGGCCATCAACACTGGAAGGACTCACATTACCGAGAGCCTGGACGCTTTCTTCAGTGACCCGGCCCGGGTGAAGAACCACAGCAACTGGACAGATCTCTCGACCGGGAACTGGTCCAGCGGACCGCCGCCCTGGCTAGGACAAGTCCTCGGCGCACCCGTTCCCAATGACGGTGTCGGCTTGACCGGGCCCGAAACGGCCCATGTCCTGGCGTGGCCGCTGCCAGAGCTGGAGAAGGCACGGGATGCTGCTGTCAGGGCGGTCCGGGGCACCGGAGTGGTCCCGCCGAAGGCGCCCAGATTCTTCTGGGTACTGTATCCCGGCACGACACCGCGGACCATCGAACGGGTCAGTTCGGCCGGCGACCCGGAGATCGTGTTCCAGAGCCCGCGCGCCGCCGTGGTGATGGAAGGCGATGAAGTGTTCGTCAGAGACGTTGACCTGGGCCGGGGCTAGACAAGCAGCCTTTCCGGCGACCTGCTGGCAATAAAACGTGCTGCCCCGCCGGAGTGCGGCGGGGCAGCACGCTGTTCGCTGTCTGCTGTCTGCTGACTAGCTAGTAATCCATCGGCGGGGGACCGCCCATGGGCATGGCGGGAGCCTCCTGCGGGATCTCGGTGACCAGCGACTCCGTGGTGAGAACAAGCGTGGCGATAGAGGCGGCGTTCTCGAGGGCTGTGCGGGTGACCTTGGCGGGGTCGATGATGCCCTTCTTGAGCATATCGCCGTAGACGTCCGCCTCGGCATCGTAGCCGAAGTTCTTGTCCTTGGCGTCCTGCACCTTACCTACGACCACCATGCCCTCCTGGCCGGCGTTCTCGGCGATCATTCGCAGGGGCTCCTCGAGCGCCTTGCGCAGGATCTGGACGCCGGCCTGCTCATCGTCGGAGAGCTTCTTGTCCAGCTTGTCCAGCCCCTTCTGAGCGCGGATGAGAGCCACACCACCGCCGGGCACAATGCCCTCTTCAACGGCGGCCCGGGTGGCCGACAGGGCGTCCTCGACGCGCAGCTTGCGCTCCTTGAGCTCGACCTCCGTGGCGGCGCCCACCTTGATGACGGCTACGCCGCCGGCCAGCTTGGCCAGGCGCTCCTGGAGCTTCTCGCGGTCGAACTCGGAAGAGGCGTCCTCTGCCTGGGCCTTGATCTGCTTGATACGGGCCTGGATGTCCTCATCGGATCCGTGGCCCTCGATGATGACCGTGTCGTCCTTGGTGGCGACGACGCGGCGGGCGCGACCGAGGTCCGTGACCTGGGTATTCTCGATCTTGAGGCCCATGTCCTCCGTGATGAAGGTGCCGCCGGTGAGGATGGCGATGTCCTCCAGGATTGCCTTGCGGCGGTCGCCGAAGGAGGGGGCCTTCACGGCGAGGACGTTGATCGTGCCCCGCAGCTTGTTCACGACGAGGGTGGCCAGGGCTTCGCCGTCCACGTCATCGGCCAGGAGGACGACGTTCTTCGTGACCTGCAACAGGCGCTCGAGCACCGGCAGGAGGTCCTGGACGGAAGAAAGCTTCTTATCGGTGATCAGAATGTAGGGGTCGTCGATGGCCGCTTCCATGCGGTCGGCGTTGGTGACGAGGTAGGGGGAAACGTAACCGCGATCGAGCTGCATGCCCTCCACGAACTCGGTCTCCATGCGGATGCCCTTGCCCTCTTCGACGGTGATGACGCCGTCCTTGCCGACCTTCTCCATGACGTCGGCGATGATGTCACCGATCTCTCGGTCATGGCCGGAGATGGTGGCCACCTGGGCGATCTGTTCCTTGCCGGCGACGGGGGCGGAGATGTCGCGGACGCCGGCGATGGCGGCCTCAACGGCTTTTTCCAGCCCGCGCTTGAGCATCATGGGGTTGGCGCCGGCGGCGACCATGCGCATGCCCTCGCGGACGATAGCCTGGGCCAGCACGGTGGCCGTAGTGGTGCCGTCACCGGCGACGTCGTTGGTCTTGCTGGCCACTTCGCGGGCGAGCTGGGCGCCGAGGTTCTCGAAGGGGTCCTTGAGCTCGATCTCCTTGGCCACGGAGACGCCGTCGTCGACGACGGCCGGGGGACCGAACTTCTTCTCCAGGATGACGTTGCGGCCGCGGGGGCCGAGGGTGACGCGCACGGCGTCGGCCAGGGCGTCCACGCCGTCCTTCAGGCGCCTGCGTGCCTCTTCGTCAAATAGTAGTTGTTTGGCGGGCATGGTGACCTCCGGTCTTGGTGGAAGATGGAAGATGGATGCTGGAAGATGAGGGATGAGGACCGGAAGACGGAAGACGTTTCATCTTCCATCTTCCTCCTTCCATCTTCCTTCCCTATCCCAGCTTGGCCAGGATGTCGTTCTCTTTGAGGATCATGTACTCCTCGTCGTCGTTACCGAAGACGCCGCGGGGGACCTCCTGGCCGCTGTACTTGGCGTAGAGCACGCGGTCGCCGTTCTTGACATCAATAGGCACGCGCTTGCCGTTGTCGTCTACGCGGCCGGGGCCGACGGCGATGACCTCGCCCATCTGGGGCTTCTCGCGGGCGGTGTCCGGGATGACGAGGCCGCTGGCGCGGACCTCTTCCTGCCTGCTCTGCTTGACGACGATGCGGTCGCCCAGCGGGATGAGCCTGGAAGTTGACTTGGCTGCCGGCTTCGCGGCGGACTTGGCGGCCGGCTTGGCCTTGGTGGCGGTAGCCATTGTTATCGGTCCTCCTCCTACGTTGAATGTTGATTGCGCGGTGTCACGGGCGCAGGTTAGCACTCGGGGCAATTGAGTGCTAACGGCATATTAGGGCATATCGCGGGGGATGCGCAAGTCAGTCGTTAGGTGCCCGAGCGCCGCACTCTCCCTGGCACCTATTACCTGTCACCTGCCATCTTGTTTTTCTACACGTTTCCGTGTAGAATGCCAGCGTCATGGCAGGCCGGAAGAAGCCATCGTACGAGGCACGCTCCTGGGAAGCGGCGGCAGTGCGGGCGCTGCGCAGACACCTGGGCCTCTCTCAGGAGGAGCTGGCCCGGGAGCTGGGGATGCGCCAGCAGACGGTGAGCGAATGGGAGACGGGGCAGTACCGCCCGCGCGGCGCCTCAGCCCGCCTGCTGGCCATCATCGCCGAAGAGGCGGGTTTTGAATACAGGGCAGGCTCCGAAACCGGAATGTCGTCGCAGGAAACTCGTCAAAAGGCGACCCAGACGTGACTTACAGCAGCGTCCTCGCGTTTCCAGTTTCCAGTATCGACCGTCTCCGCCTCACCGAGGCCGACCTTGTTCACCTCTGGGAAGGCCAGCGCTTCCCGCGGGAGGCCCTGCGGACGACGGCCGGGATGACCCTGCGGGCGGTCTACCGGGGGCGCAGGAATGGCGGCGCCGGGCCCGATTTCCGGGACGCCATCATCGCCGCGCAGGAAGGGCTGCTGCAGGGCGACGTCGAACTGCACGTGCGGTCCAGTGATTACCGGCGGCACGGGCACCACCTGGACCGAGCCTATGACGGCCTGGCCCTGCACCTGGTCTTCCACCACGACGCGGAGGGCGATACGGAGCTGGCTTCCGGACGGCGCGTGCCGGTGGTGGCGCTAGCCGACTGGGTATCGGGACGGGCCGGCGAAATCCGGCGCTGGCTGGAGCGGCCGGCGGCCTGGCAGGAGCCGTGCCGTAGCGCCGTCACCCGCCTGGGAGCGCCTGCCGCCGCCGCCGCCCTGGACCGCCTCGGGGACATGCGCTTTCGGGCGAGGACGGCGGCTTACGTGGCGCGGCTCCGCGCAGCCGGCGTTGACCAGGCGCTGTGGGAGGGCATCCTGGAATCCCTGGGCTACGGCGGCAACCGGGAGTCGATGCGGTCCCTGGCCGCCCGTATCCCCTGGGACACCTTGTCGCCGGAGCTGGCCGGGACGCGCCCCTCCGCCCGGGCGGCGCTGGCTGAGGCCCTCCTGCGCGAAGGCGTTGCGGGGGCCCGGCTGGAGGGAGGCCACCATGCGCGGCCGGGCAACACGCTGGACGTGAGGCTGCGCGGAGCGGCGACGCTGGCCGGGCGTTTCCTCGCCGCTGGGCCGTGGGTGAGCCTGCGGGGGCCGCTGGAAGGCGGGCACGCGGGGCCGCTCCTGAAAGGGCTGATGGTGGCCGGCGCCATCGGCCGCAGCCGGGCCGTCGAAATCGCCGCCAACGCCGTCCTGCCCTGCGCCTCGGCGGCGGGTCTCGAGGCCCAGGCAGAGGCCATCTACGCGCAGTTGCCGCTGCCGGCACGGTACGGGGCCGTCAGGCACCTGCACGAGGCCCTTGGGGGCGCCGTGCCAGCCAGCGCGCGCCGGCAGCAGGGGATGTTGTACCTGCTGCGGGAGTACTGCACGCAGGGCGGTTGCGGGCGCTGCGTGCTTTCGTGAATAGGCGCCAAGTAGCAAGTAGCAAGCAGGCGGGCAAGAGCGGGTATGGACTACAAACCGATCAGTGACTACGGGGTTATCGGGGACATGCATTCCGCCGCCCTCGCCGGCGCCGACGGGTCGATAGACTGGCTCTGCTTCCCCCGGTTCGACTGCCCCAGCGTCTTCGCC
This sequence comes from Dehalococcoidia bacterium, assembly GCA_035702935.1. Classification (GTDB taxonomy): domain Bacteria; phylum Chloroflexota; class Dehalococcoidia; order SM23-28-2; family RBG-16-64-32; genus DASSZB01. The sequence continues at coordinate 2,685 of DASSZB010000102.1, read as the reverse complement.
GCTCTCCTGGACGCAAAAGGCGGCGGCCGGTTCCGGATCAGCCCTGCGGACCCCCAAACCAGGAGCACTCAGGCTTATTTGCCGGACAGCAACGTGCTGGACACTAAATTCCGCGCCGGGAGAGGCGCCGTTACGCTGACCGACTTCATGCCGGTGGGACGGAAACTGACGGACGCGGCTCACGAATTGGTGCGCGTGGTGCGGTGTACGAGCGGCGAGGTGGACATGCGGCTTATGTTCCAACCGCGGCTGGACTACGGGCGCGGCCGGACGCGCGTGACCGTGGACGGTGCTCTGGCGGCCGCACGGCTGGGGGGAGACGCCCTGTCGCTCATCTCCAGCGTGCCCCTGGCGGAAAGCAGCGATGATGCGGCGAGCGCGTCCTTTCGCCTGCGGCAGGGTGAATCGGCGTCCTTCGTGCTGCGCTGGGGCGGCGAGAAGGCCCGAAGGCAGCCTCTGGAGGATGTGCCGTCGGAGCTGGAGCGGACGCAGGCGTTCTGGCGTTTCGTCTCCTCCGACTATCACTACGATGGGCGCTGGCAAGAGGCGGTCAAGCGCTCGATGATGGCGCTGCACCTCCTCATCTACGCTCCGACGGGAGCCGTGTGCGCGGCGGCCACCACCTCGCTACCCGAGCGCCTGGGGGGCGGCCGCAACTGGGACTACCGCTTTTGCTGGTTACGGGACGCCGCTTTCACGATGGACATCTTCCACCGCATGGGGCAGACGGCCTATACCCGGCCCTTCCTGGAATGGCTGGCGCATCTGCGCCTGTGTGATGAGAGGGAGGACACCCACAGCCTGTACGGCATCGGCCTGGAGGCCGGCCACGACGGCATGAAGGAAGTCACCCTGGACCACCTGGAGGGATATCGCGGCTCGCGCCCCGTGCGGGCCGGCAACGCCGCCTACCACCAGTTCCAGCTGGATGTCTACGGCGAGATACTGCTGGCGTTCGACTCCTACCAGCGGGCAGGCGGTGACCTGGAAGGCCCGCTCTGGGACCTCGCCGAGTGCCTGGTGGAGGGGGCGCTGCGCAACTGGGAAAGGCCAGACCACGGGATCTGGGAGTTCCGCACCGAACCGAGGCACTTCACGTACTCCAAGCTGATGGCCTGGGTGGCGGTCGACCGGGGGCTGCGCCTGGCGCGGGCGCTGCGCAAGCCGGTGGACTTCGATCGCTGGCGGGGGACGCGGGCGCTCATCCGCCAGGACATCCTGGACCGCGGGTGGGACCCGCGCCGGGGTTCATTCGTCCAGTACTACGGGGGCAGGAGTTTGGACGCCAGCCTCCTGTTCATTCCGATGGTCGGCTTCCTGGGCGCGGAAGACACCCGCATGTACGGCACGATCGCCGCCGTCCGGGCAGACCTGGAGGTGGATGGCATGCTCTACCGCTACCACCCGGAGGACGCAGACGACGGGCTCCCCGGGCGCGAGGGCACGTTCACCATGTGCAGCCTGTGGCTGGCGGGGGCGCTCCTGGCGGCAGGCCACCTGGAGGAGGCGCGGACGACCTTCGAGCGGGTGCTGGGCTTCGGCAACGGCACCGGCCTCTTCTCGGAGATGCTGGAGCCAGAGACCGGGGAGTACCTGGGAAACTACCCGCAGGCTTTCACGCACATCGCGCTCATCCACACTGCCCGAAACCTGGACCGGGCGCTGAACGCGGCGGAGCAGGGCAAGGCCGTATCGGGGTAAGGCTAGTTGCAGTCGGCCAGGCGGGCGTCGGCCGCGCGCAGGCGTTCGGAGAGCGTGACCAGGATGCGCTTACGCAGCTCCGGGATCTCGTCCAGCACGGTGTTGAAAGCTGTCAGGTGCATGACGAGGGCGGCCACTGGCGTTTCCGCCGTGACGTCCGCCGTGCGGGGCTTGCCATCGATGAGCGACATCTCGCCGAAGTAATCGCCGGGGCCCAGGCGGGTGAGCACGGTGCCTTCACGCTCGACGCGGGCGTTGCCGTCCAGGATGAGGATGAACTCGTGGCCCAGCTCACCCTGGCGGGCGATGGTGACGCCCTCCTTGATGTCCACCTCGTCCACCTCCGAAGCCAAGCGGTCCAGCTGCCTGTCGCTGAAGCCGGCGAAGAGGGGCACGTCGCGGATCCTGTCCACCTTTTCTGATTTGCGCTTGAGGAACATCTTGGCCTCCCGGCGACTGCTGCGTCCGTGGCAAAGATTATCGCCGATACGGCCAAGAAAATCACGCGCCGGGGCTGATTGACCGTAAGGTAAGGGCGGGCCGGGCCTTTTCGGCCCGGCCCGTGGCGTCGCGAGAGGAGCGACAGGTATCAGGACTGGTTATTGCCGCCAGCAGAGCCCACGAGCTCGCCCTGGGCTTCACGGGCACGGATCTTGATGGACTTCGGCTTGACTTCCTCCGCCTTGGGCAGCAGCACCGTCAGGATGCCGTCGGCGAACTCCGCCTCCGCGCGCTCGTGCTCAACGTGCGTGGGAAGCGCGATGGAGCGGGAGAAGGCGCCGTACCGGATCTCCTTGCGGTAGTAGTTCTCCTTCTCCGTCTTCTGCTCGAGGCGGGACTGCCCCTTGATCGTGAGGACGCCTTCGGACACCGATATGTCAACATCGTCCGGCTTCACGCCCGGGAGGACGGCCTTGACCACGATCTCATTCTCGCTCTCGGAAACATCGATCGGGAAGGTGAGCTCGTTCATCTCGGCCGCAC
>DASSZB010000030.1:0-2138 GCA_035702935.1 Dehalococcoidia bacterium | reverse complement strand
GCGGCGTCGTCATCCTCGGCGGCAACCCCCGCCGGCTGGATCAGATCGACGTCCGCCGGATCGGCGCGAGCCTGAGCAAGAACGGCGAGGTCGAGGAGAGCGGCATCGCCCAGGCGGTGATGGCCAATCCGATCAACTCTGTTGCCTGGCTGGCGAACAAGCTGCACGAGTTCGGCGTGACGATGTCCGCCGGCCACGTTATCCTCTCCGGCTCCTTCATCGCCGCGATCCCGTTCGGCCCGGGCGACACGCTGACGGCGCTGTTCGACCAGCTCGGCGAGGTGAGCTGCACGATCCGGTGAGGGCGCGCATCCTCTACCCCTGCACCGCCGGCAACCCCTCATCCTGGCGGACGGCGTTGATGATCTCCAGCACACGCTGCGGGAAGGGCGCGTACTCCACCTCGAACTCCTGGCGGAGGCGCGTATTGTCCATCATGTAGAGGCCGGAAGTCGTGCGGCCGCCCTCCTCTTTCTCAAAGCTGATCTGCGCGTCAGGGAGGAAGCGGCTGACGAGCTCGGCGAGATCGCCCAGGCTGATCGTCTCGCCGCCGGAGTTGTAGATCGGATACTGCGTCGCCGGGGCGAGCGTGACGCGGACGAAGACCTCGGCGATATCGTCGACGTGGATCGGCAGGCGCATCGCGTCGCGGAAGGGGAACTGGATGGTCAGCCCGCGCGCCGGCTGCGTGATGCACTGGACGTGGTCCATCGAGCCGCGCACCTTGTCCGGACCGGTGACGTTCGCGGGCCGCACGCCGGTGATCGCCATGCCGTAGGCGCGGTTGTACCACTCGGCCTGGTGCTCGTTGTAAATCTTCGAGACAGCGTAGACGCCTCTCCCCATCAGCAGGTCGTCCTCGACGACAGCGCGGTCGCCGAAGTGGCGCTGCTGGCCGAAGGCGGCCAGGGAACTGGCGTAGATCACGCGCTTGATCCCGCAGAGCCGCGCGGCCTCGAAGCAGTTGTCCATGCCCAGGATGTTGAGGCGCACGGCGAAGTGCGGGTCGTTGTCGCCCGCGCCGAGCAGGTAAGCCAGGTTGAGCACGCGGTCGGGCTTGGTCTCGGTCATCGCCCGCACGACATCGTCCATCAAGGTGATGTCGCCCCGGTGCACCTGGATCCGGTCTTTGAGGTCCGCCAGCGACGGCGCATTCGGGTTGATGTCCATGCAGGCGACCTCGTGGCCGCGCTCCACCAGCCGCTGGATCACGCGAGGGCCGATGAACCCCGCTCCGCCGAGCACGAGCACCTTCATCTCCGCTCCCTCCCTTCAGGCGGCGGCCAATCCGGCCCACCGGACTATACGAACGGCCGCCGGACAGCGTCAACGTGTGCGGACCGCACGAAGCAGCACCGGACAGGCTTGCGATCTGCCCGGCCCGGATACACGATAGCTGGTGGCAGCGCAGGCGTCAGGTACCAGTTGTCGGGGACGACCGTCTCGCCTGACACCTGACGCCGAATCAGAAGGGAGATGGGCCGTGGTCAGTCAGGTGTTGTCGGCAGATTCGCACGTCCTCGAGCCCCCGGACCTGTGGACGACGCGCATGCAGGTCAAGTTCCGCGACCGGGCGCCGCACCTTGTCCACGAGGTGAACGGCCAGACGGGCGATTTCCTCGTCTGCGAGCCGCTGCGGCCCTTCAACCCCGGCAGCCTCGGCTGCGCCGGCATCCCGCCGGAGGAGCACGAGACGTTCTTCAAGGGCGGCTACGCCGTCTGCCGCCCCGGTAGCTGGGACCCGGCCGAGCGGCTGAAGGACATGGACCTGGACGGCCTCGACGCGGAGATCTTCTACTGCGGCTACGGCATGTCCCTCTTCAGCCACCCGGACGACGAGTTCCAGCGCGACGCCCACCGCGCCTACAACGACTGGGCCTTCGAGTATGCCTCCCACGCGCCGAAGCGGCTCTTCCCGGTCGCCAACATCTCGATGACCGACCCGTCGGAGGACCTGAAGGAACTGCACCGGATCAAACAGGCGGGTTTCAAGGGCATCTTCATCTCCAACGACCCATTGCCAGAGCGCCGCTACGACAACGCGATCTGGGAGGACTTCTGGACGGCGGTCGATGAGTACGACCTGCCCGTCAACATCCACATCCTCACCCGCCAGGGCGGGCCGCAGGTCGGCGCCA
>DASSZB010000273.1:0-4864 GCA_035702935.1 Dehalococcoidia bacterium | reverse complement strand
CAAGTCTATGGCCTGATGGCGCGGGGGGCAAACCCGCACCTGCGCAGCGGAGACCGCTCTTCAAGCCGTGGACGTGCCCGGCTTTCGGGCATCTGCAGGCCGACGGGATCCGGCCAGACCGGGCAAAATGGGAGTATAATTGAAGTGGAGGTGAGGCTGGATGAGTCAAGGACGTGAGAAAGGCCTCCCGCTGGGTGGCTGCGGCTAACAGGCCTCGAGGACCTCTGAAAGACGAGGCAGGCAGCCCCAGAAAGCGGTGGTTACTCTGACAGCCGCCCGGGCGTAGAGGCCGGACTCGCAAGGTGAGGCAGGCCCTCCGGTGAATCCGGAGGGCCTGTTATTTTGCCTGGCGGCGGGCGAAACGCGGGTCGGGCCAAATCTTCGCGGACGGCATTCAATTTTCATGCCAATTCCGCTCGGCACGGCCCCGTCAGGCAAACGCCCGGCTTGATTTTGGAGGTGCTGACGGGCTATCGTCGCAGTTGAAAACAGGGCCGCCGCGGCCTTAGAATCGCCAGAGGCGCAAGAACTCTGCCGGGAGATTAGCCTTTGTCCGTTTACCAGGCACTGGCGCCCGCGATCTCGCGGGGTTCCAGCTTCATACGCAGGATTGGGGTCCTGGACATCCTCATCATCGTCGGCGCCTTTTTCCTGTACTCAATCGTGCGGGAGACGGCCGGCGGCAGTTCCCACGCCGCCTACTCGCACACCTTCGACATCGTCGCGCTGGAGCAATCGCTGGGCATCTTCCAGGAGTCGCGGATCCAGGACGCGGTCCTTGGCAGCGAAGCAGTCGTTCGCTTCTTCAACTTCGTCTACACCTACGGGCACTTCCCCTTGATAGGGGTGGTCGGGGTCTGGCTGTTCATCTTTCATAATGAGCGCTACGTGCTCTTCCGGAACGCCGTCCTCATGGCCGGGGCCATTGGCCTGCTCATGTTCAACCTCTTCCCCATGGCGCCACCGAGACTGATGCCGCTGAGCTACGGCATGGTGGACACGCTATCCCTGTTCCAGAAAGTCAACTATCACTCCGCCGGGCAGTTCGTGAACCCGTATGCCGCGATGCCGAGCATGCACATCGCGTTCAACCTTCTCCTCAGCCTGGCCATCGCTTCTAGCTGCTCCGGCATGCGACAGCCCTGGCGAGTCCTCGGACTGGCCGTTAGCACCGTCCTGCCCATCGTCATGGCAATGGCCGTGGTGGTCACCGGCAACCACTACATCCTGGACATCGTGGCCGGATACGTCGTGGCCGCGCTGGGTATGGGCCTCGCGCTGGCCCTCCGCGAACACGGCTGGCGGGTCTGGCGCGCCCTGCCCGCCTCGGCCTGAAGCAAGCGACCACATAGTGGCCGTCCCTCAGAACTCCTCCTCCTTTTGGAGGCGGGTGGCCGCGCCCTTCAGCCGGCGCGACCTCCTCGAAGGCGCCCTGGTGGGCCTGGCGTTTCTTCTCTACTTCGGCGTCCGCGGCGCCGTTGTCGATCGGCCGGAGACAGCCTACTGGCACGCCCGGGACGTGATCGATGCTCAGCGCTGGCTGGGCATCTTCTGGGAAGACAACCTGAACAACTGGGCGGCAGACCACCGCTGGGTGGCGCAGGTGATGAACCTGGTCTATTTCTACCTCCACTTTCCCCTCATCATCGTTTTCGGCATCTGGCTCTACTTCTTCCGCCGGCACCGGTACACGCTGACCCGGGACTCCTTCCTTCTCTCAGGGGCCATCGCCCTCGTCATCTACTGGCTCTATCCGGTGGCGCCCCCGCGCGAGCTACCCGACCTGGCTGCCCGCTTCGACCCCGGCGCGCCGCCATACATCACGGGCTTCCTGGACACGATGAAGGAGTACCTGGGCTACGCCTACGATACGCAGTCCACGCGCGCCTTCGTGAACCCGTACGCGGCCATGCCCAGCCTGCACTTCGGCTGGGATCTCTTGCTGGGCCTGGCCATCGTCCGCGCTTTCTGGGGGGAACGATGGCTGTGGCTGACGGCGCCCATCGGAGCCGCCATGCCCGTGCTCCAGATATTCTCGATTACGCTAACCGCCAACCACTTCTTCCTGGACGCGCTGGCCGGGGGCATCGTGGCCCTCGCCGGCATCGCGCTGGCCCTGGCAGTCGAGCGCTGGGTCTACCCAAAGATCGGCGATCTGCTGCGGCGGAGCCCCCTGCGCGCGCTGGTCGAGGCCAAGGAAGACCCCAGGGAGCCCGCCCGTACGTCGGCTTAGACCGCGGCTGTCGCGCGCGCCAGCAGTTCTTCCACGGTGTAGCTCCCCGGCCGGCGGCCCATGCGGATCGCTTCGGCCGCGGCCACCTGCAGCATCCGGTTGAAGGGCGTCGGGACCCCGTGGAGTGCGCCCAGCAGTGATATCTCGCCGTTCAGGTAGTCGGTCTCCAGCGAGCCGGCGCCGCGCTCCAGGCTCTGCCAGGTGGAACCGCCGCTGCGCTCAGCCCCGTCGATCTGCCGCCCGATGATCCCGCGCATGCGCCCGCTGAACTCCTCCGGCGTCGCGCAGTCGATCGCCGCGGCTTCGTATCAGGCCATCGCCTCGCCCCGCACGCCGCGAACGATGTCGCCCGCGGCGGCTTCGAGGCCGCAGAGCGCCTGCACCGAGTTCATCAGGTTGGTGAGCAGCTTGGCGTACTTGAGGCGCATGATCCTCGGGTCGGCCTGGCAGATGAACCCTGCCGCCGTGATGTCCTCGGCCACGGCCTCCGCCGTCTGGTCTCTCCCCTCCGGGTACCGGCCGAGGTCCAGCATTCCGCCAGGCGTTTCGCTGTGCATAAGGACCAGGCCGGGCTCCAGGTGCGTCGAGGGCATCACTACCACCATCCCGTAGACGCGCGAGAACAGCCGCACCGCCATGCGCTCGTTGGCCACGCCGTTCTGCGCGCAGACCACCGGCACATCGCCCGCAGCGGCCCGCAGGGCGTCCAGCGCGCCTGCCGTGTCCTGCGACTTCACCGTCAGGAGGACGATGTCGCCGTCTCGCCAGTCAACCTCGGACGGATGTCCAGCGGCTGGGATCCTGTGTGTGGCCTCGCCTTCGGGCGTCCGCAGGGTCAGTCCGCGCTCCTGGATGGCCGCGAGGTGTGGCCCGCGGGCGATGAGAGCGACCTCCCGGCCGGAAGCGAAGAGCCTCGCCCCCAGGCAGCCGCCGATAGCCCCGGCGCCGTATATCACGTACCGCATGAGCAGCAGTATAGCGGCCCGAGGGATGCCGTAGAATATCCGCATTATGGAACCGCGCATCCAGTACGCAAAGACGAGCGACGGCGTGAACATCGCCTGCAGCGTGATGCTAGGAGAAGAGTAAGCTATGCCGCTCTACATGGACATCCACAGGAACGTCACCGCCTCTGCTGAAGAGGCGGCTGACGGCCACCTGAGAGACCTGGAGGCTCAGCGGAAGTACGGTGTCCGGTACCTGCGGTACTGGTTCAACCAGCGCGCGGGCACTGTGTTCTGCCTGGTGGAGGCGCCGAGCTCTGACGTCGCCGTGGCCGTCCACCGCGAGGCGCACGGCACCATCGCTGATGACATCATCGAAGTCGAGGTCGGGATGGTTCAGAGCATGATGGGAACAGCCGAGGAGGCGCCCGCCTGGACGCCGGGGTCGGGCGGGAAGGCGCCCGCCGAAAGCCCGTTTCGAACGATCCTGTTTACGGACATGGAGGGCTCCACCGCCACGACTCAGAGCATCGGTGACGCCCGGACCATGGAGCTCCTGCACACCCACGACGCGATAATCCGCCGCGCACTGGCGGCGTGGGGAGGCAGAGAGGTCAAGCACATGGGTGACGGCATCATGGGTTGCTTCGACTCGGTAACGTCAGGGGTGGAGTGCGCCAGGGCGATCCAGAAAGGGTTCGCTTCCCACAACCTGGCTAACGCGGAAATGCCTATCCGCGTCCGCGTGGGCTTGAGCGCGGGGGAGCCGGTGGAACAGCACCGCGACCTGTTCGGAGCCGCGGTCCAGATGGCAGCACGCATCTGTCGCCTGGCGGGGCCGGAACGCATCCTCGTCTCCAACGTCATCAGGGAGCTGGCCATTGGCAAACAGTTCGTCTTCGAGGACCGCGGCGACCACGCGCTCAAGGGCTTCCAAGAACCGGTGCGGGTGTGGGAGGTGCACTGGGCCGAGGGCGTGTCGTGACTCCGCTCATTCCTTCGATACCTGAGGATGAGCGGTAGCTGGCCAGATGACACAGCGTAGCCTGAGCTTTGACCGCGCCGCGTCTTTCTACGACGCCACGCGGGCGCTGCCGCCGGACATTTCGGCAGCGCTCACGGATGCGATCATGGCGGAGCTCGGCGGTGCGGACCGTCTGCTGGAGATTGGCGTGGGCACGGGACGCATCTCCCGCCCGCTCATGACACGCGGCCTCACCGTCACCGGCTTCGACATCTCGCCGCGGATGATGGCGCAGCTCCGCGCCCAGCTCACGCCGGCGCACACCCCGCCGAACCTGCTGCTGGCAGACGCCACGCGCATGCCGTTTCGCGACGATAGCTTCCCGGCGATGCTGTTCGTCCACGTGCTGCACCTGATCCCCGGCTGGCGCGACGCGATCGCGGAGATGCTGCGAGTGCTGGCCCCGGGCGGCGCCATCCTCTCGAGCTGGGACCAGACGAAGGACGCGAACTGGAACGAGCCGTCTGGCGCGAGCGACTGGGACGCCGCGTTTGAGTGGTGGAAGCGTGCGCTGGACGATGCGGGAGTGCAGCGGCGAGAACGCGCGGATATCCCGGATATCAGCCGTGCATTCGAGGAGGCTGGGGCTACAACTGAAGTCTCGTTGATCGCCGAGATGCCGGAGACATCCACCGTCGAGGAGGAGCTGGCGCTGATGCGCGA
>DASSZB010000240.1:0-3756 GCA_035702935.1 Dehalococcoidia bacterium | reverse complement strand
CGGCGGCCGTGTCATGTTCGGGTGCCAGGCCGAGTACTACTTCGCCCCGTTTGCCGACATCAACATCGCCAGGGTGCCGGATGGCGTGAGCGACGAGCACGCCGTGCTCGCCAGCGACATTATGTCGACCGGCTTCGGCGCCGTGGAGCGCGCCAACGCCGCCTTCGGGGACAGCGTCGCCGTCTTTGCCCAGGGCCCCGTAGGCCTCTGCGCGACGGCCGGCGCCCGCGCCCGGGGCTGCGGCCTGATCATCGCGGTCGATGCGCTGCCGGAGCGGCTGGAGATAGCGAAGAAGTTCGGCGCCAACGTCACGATTAACCCCAAGGAAGAAGACCCCATCCAGAAGATCATGTCCCTTACGGACAACCAGGGCGTCGACATCGCCATCGAGGCTGTCGGCACCCAGGCGACGTTCGAGGCCTGCACGCGCGCCATCCGCCGCGGCGGCACCGTTTCCTCCGTCGGCGTCTACGGCCTCACTCCCGCGGTCTCCATGCCCACGCTCGCCCCGTCCTTCCTCCACCGCCAGATCATCACCACCCTCTGCCCTTCCGGGCACGACCGCATGGAGCACATGCTGGCGCTCGGCGCCAACAGCAACGTCAACCTGGAGCCCCTCTTCACGCACCGCATGAAGCTGGACGAGATCCCTGCCGGCTACGACCTCTTCCGCAGCAAGCAGGCGGGCGTCCTCAAGATCGCCATCACCCCGTAGCCGCCGCGCGGCTCTCGGAGTTCGGACCGCAGTCGTTGAAGGGAGCATCCTGTTGGAAGGTCCTCTGACGGGAGTCAAAGTCCTGGAGGTGGCCAACTGGCTGGCCGCCCCTTCTGGCTGCGCCCTCCTGGCCGACTTCGGTGCCGACGTCGTCAAGGTCGAGCCCCCGGACGGGGACGCCCTGCGCGGCTACCTGTACAACAGCGCGGGCATCCAGCCTGCCGTCAACTTCCCCTTCGAGCTCTGCAACCGGGGAAAGCGAGGCATCACGCTGGACCTGCGCCGGCCCGCCGCCCGCAACGTCATCTACGACCTGGTCAAGCAGGCCGATGTCTTCGTCACCAACCTCCTGCCGCAGCGCCGCGAGCGCTGCGGCGTCACCTACGAGGAGTTGATCCAGCACAGGCCGGACCTCATCTTCGTGAGCGTCACCGGATACGGTTCCACCGGCCCTGACCGCAACCGCCCGGGCTACGACTACGCCGCCTTCTGGGCGCGCTCCGGCATCATGGGCCTCCTCGGGGAGCCGGATAACCCGCCGCCACCGCAGCGCCCGGCCATGGGCGACCACAGCACCGCAATGCTCGTGGCCGGCTCCGTAGCCATGGCCCTCCTCCACCGCGGGCGCACCGGCCGCGGCCAGGTGGTGGACCTCTCCCTTCAGAACACCGGCCTCTGGGTGCTGGCCGCGGACGTGCAGGCAGCGCTCATGGGCGCCGACCCGGTGCGGGTGCCGCGCACCGCCGTCCCGAACCCCCTCTGGAACCACTACCAGACGCAGGACGGCCGCTGGATCATGCTCGTCATGCTCGTCTCCGATACGTACTGGCCGAACCTCTGTCGCGCCATCGATCTCCCCGACCTCGAGCAGGACCCCCGCTTCAACTCGTTCTTGAACCGCTACCAGAACCGCGAAGCTCTCATCGCCCTCCTCGATGGCGTCTTCGCCCGGCGCCCCCTCGCCGAATGGCACGGCCCCCTCGACGCCAACGGCATCATCTGGGCCCCCGCCCAGACCATCCGCGAGGCCGTCGAAGACCCCCAGACCGTGGCCCGGCAACCTTTCGCCACCGTCACGCACCCATCGGCGGGCGATATCCAGCTCGTCGACACCCCCGTCAAGTTCAGCGACGGCGGCGTCGGCGTCCGAGGCCCTGCCCCGGAACTCGGCCAGCACACCGAGGAAGTCCTCCTGGAGATCGGCTACACCTGGGAAGACATCGGCAAGGCACGGGAAGACTGACTCCTTTAGGGCCCGGCCCACACCTGGGGGCCGCCACACGAGTGCCATCGGTTCCCGCCGAGACCCGCGGATAGCCCTCCGTTCCTCCAAACTCCCGCACCAATGGTGTCATCCTGAGCCTCCCTTCCCGCGCCCGATGGGAGCCACACCTGCAAACTGCAACAGCCCCGCACTGAAGTCGCGAAGGATCTGGCGCTCGCTGGCGCGCCAAGTCTCGTCATGGAGCGGGGCGCCGGATCCTTCGCTCCTACGAAGCCGGGGCCAACCCATCTCGGACGGCCGGTTCGAAACAAGCCCACGGCGCGGCGGTGGCTCAGGATGACAACTCGAACCCCCAACTCCCGTTCCCTGTTATCATTTCTCCCGTGAATTCGCCCAACCAGAAGCTCGCCCGCCTCCAGGACATCCTCCGGGACATCCCCTCCGTTGTCGTCGCCTTCTCCGGAGGCGTCGACTCCACATTCATCGCAGCGATAGCCCACGACGTCCTGGGCGACCGCGCCCTCGCCGTCACCGGCGTCTCGCCGTCGGTCCCCCAGGCTGAGGTCGCTGAGGCAACCGGACTCGCCCGGCGAATCGGCATCGCCCACGAGTGCATCAACACAAGCGAGATGGACGACCCGGATTACGTCAAGAACAACCCCGACCGCTGCTTTCACTGCAAGGACGAGCTCTACGGCAAGCTCCAGGCCATCGCCCGCGAGCGCGGATTCGACACTGTGGTCGATGGCTGCAACCTGGACGACACCGGCGACTTCCGGCCCGGCCGCCGCGCCGCCTCGCAGCACGGCGTGCGCAGCCCCCTGGTCGAGGCCGGCCTCAACAAGGCCGACATCCGCGAACTCTCCCACCAGCGCGGCCTGCCCACCTGGGACAAACCCGCCATGGCCTGCCTCTCCTCCCGCATCCCATATGGCACGCCGGTTACTGTCGAGACGCTGAGCGCCGTCGAGCGGGCCGAGGCGTACCTGCGGTCCCTGGGCATCCGCCAGCTCCGCGTCCGCCACCAGGTCCTCGCCTCCGGCGACCCCACCGCCCGCATCGAGACCGATGACGCCGGCCTGGAAGTGCTGCTGGCACACCGGCAGGAGATAACGACCGAGTTGAAGGCGCTCGGATACCTGTACGTGACGCTGGACCTGGCGGGATACCGGACGGGTTCGCTGAACGAGGCGCTAAGGCGGAGAGGGTAGCCACGCCAGCCCAATTCTGATATCATACATCTGATGTCAGACGTCAGACGTGCGAGAATCAGAGAACGGCGCCAAATCACGCTACCGGCGGACTTCTGTAGAGAGCTCGGCCTCGATGTCGGCGATACCCTCAGCCTGGAGTTGAGAGACGGCGTCGTCGTCGCCACGCCATCCCGCAAGGAAGCTCTCGACGCCCTCGCAGCTATCCAGGAGGCTTTCCGGGAGTCCGGGATAACTGAGGAGGAACTGCTCGAAGAAGGCCGCCGTGTGCGGAAGGAACTCGTCCGCGAAATCTATGGCGAAGACTATTCGGCCTAGAGTCTTCTTCGACGCGAACGTCCTGTACTCTGCTCTACACTCGCCGTCAGGGGCTCCGGCTGAAGCGGTCGCCTTGCACGCCAACGGTAGAATCGACATGGTGGTATCGAACTTGGTATTGACGGAACTCGTCCGGACAGTCCGTCTCAAGCTTCCCCTCCATCTCGAGGACCTTCGCCGCTTCCTTGCAGGATCACCACCGGAGGTCGTTCCGAACCCCTCACTACAGGAATTACGTGCCGTGAGAAACGCAGTCAATGCCAAGGACGCGCCCATTATCGCAGCCG
>DASSZB010000058.1:0-7128 GCA_035702935.1 Dehalococcoidia bacterium | reverse complement strand
AGTTGTGAACAGCGACATGAACGCGTAGTAGCGGTTGTACCCGGGGTCCCCTCGCATATACTCCTGCGAGTAGATCTGCACGAGCAGCGAGACTCCCGTGACCACCACGAGCATGATGCCGGACAGGCCGTCCAGTGTAACCCCGATGTTGATCTCCAGCGGCCCGACGACAACCCATTCGTGCGTCCCGAAACCTATTCGCGCGCCATCGGCGTCCAGGACCCCGTCGAGTGACCACAGGGCCAGGATGAAAGAGACGGCGATGGCACCGATCGTAAGGTACCCGCTGTAACGCGAATCCCAGGCCGGAGCCGCCCCGCCCTCCGCCCGCCGGTCAGTTGTCAGCCCCAGGAATGAGACGAGGGAGATGATCGCGAAGGAGCCCAGGGGCAATAGCATGATCGCCCATACGAACCCCTCCTTTATCGGGTCGAGGCCAAGCACGCTATATCTTCCTCAGGATTTCCTTCGCCACGTGGAGCTTCCCCCACGGGACGTAGATCTCGTGCGGTTCCATCTCCGCGGCGTTGGCCCACCCAGACGCAGGCACTATGCGCACCGAGAGCGCTTCCGCGTTCAGCAGCTCTTTCCAGATATCCGCGGCGTACGCGTTCTTCGTTTCCATCAGCTTGGACCACATAGCGTCCCTACCACTTCAACAGGTTGATCTCGTCGACTTCGATGGTGTCCCTCACCCGGTACAGCAGCATCGCTATCGCCAGCGCCGTCGCTGCCTCCGCCGCAGCCACCGTGATCACGAAGACCACGAACACGTGCCCATCCAGAGGGTTCGGCGACTCCACGAACCTTGAGAACGCCACAAACGTCAGGTTCACCGCGTTGAACATCAGCTCGATGCCCATCAGCACACCGATGAAGTTGCGCTTGGCCAGCACCATGTACATCCCTATCGCGAACAAGATCGCGCCCAGGACCAGGTAATGCTCGAGGTCCACCGACATCTACTCTTCCTCCACAGCCCCTTCGGGCCGCACAAGAACGATGGCGCCAAGCATGGCGACCAGCAGAAGCACGGACGCGATCTCGAACGGCAGGACAAACTTGTCGAGCAACGCTTCACCGATATCGGTCGCCGTGTCCTCGAATCCTTCGCGGTTGCTGATATTCCAATCCGTGTCCAGCGCCACGAAGATTAGGGTCACGGCCACGAGGATAGTGAGGAGCACCGCCGGCAACCGCAGGAATCCCTCCTGGTTTCCCCGGTCGGCACGCGGCGTCAGCATCACCGCGAACAGCATGAGGATGGAAATGGCCCCAACGTAGATCAGCACTTGGGCCACCGCCAGGAAATCAGCCGACAGCGTGATGAAAAGCCCGGCGATCCCCGTGAAGCTGATCACCAGGAAGACCACGGCGTGGATCAAGTTCCGCACCGCCGCCGTCCCGACCGCCGAGCCTACTGTGATGCCAGCCAGTATCCAGAACGCAATTACCGTGCCGGTGTCGTCCATCAGGGGTTCGCCGCCCCTTCGTAGTACACCGCGCCCACCTCCTGCGTGAGTATCGCCCGCCCCGCGCCGCTTCCCTTGCGGCCATGCCCCAGCGCTCGCGCCCAGCCTACGATGGCGAACGCCGCGACCGCGAAGTTGACCACCGCGAACATCGGTAGCGCCACGTTGCGCGAAAGCTCCGCCTCGCGCCACAGCAGGACCTCACCGCCCGCCAGCAGTACGTTCAGAATCGCCAGCGGCAGCATGTACTTCCAGGCAAACCCCATCAGCTGGTCGATCCGCAGGCGCGGCAGCGTACCTCGGAACCAGATGTAGAGGAAGAAGAACCCGTACAGCTTCGCGAAGAAGATCAGCCAGCTGGGCACCCACTCTTCCAGCCCCCAGAGCGTCCAGCCACCCATGTACAGGCTCACGACGATCGCCGCAATGGCGAAGCCCGCCAGGTACTCCGCCTGGTAGAAGAAGCCGAACTTAATGCCGCCGTACTCGGTGTGGTACCCCGCCACGATCTCCGACTCCGCTTCCGCGATGTCCATCGGTGACCGGTTCATCTCGACGGCGCCGGCGATGATGTAGAACAGCAGCCCCAGCGGCTGGATTAACAGGATCCACGTGTTGTACTCGTCCTGCCAGCCGACGATGTCGCCGAGGTTCATGCTCCCGACGAATAGCACCGGCCCCAGCAGCGCCAGCACCTGCACGATCTCGTAGCTGATCAGCATGGCGATCGTCCGCATGGCGCCCAGCAGCGCGTACTTGTTGTTGGAGGCCCAGCCGGCCATGAACACGGCCAGCGTGTTGATGGAGCCTATGGAAATGAGGAACAGCACGCCCACGTTCAGATCGGCCAGTGCCATTCGCTCGCCGAACGGGATCACGGCGAAAACCACGATTGTCGGGATGAAGATGGCCACGGGGCCTGCCCAGAAGATGAGCTTATCTGCGTTACGCGGCGTGATCGGCTCTTTCAGCAGCAGCTTCAGCGCGTCGGCGACCGGTTGCAGCAGCCCGCTCGGGCCCACGCGGTTGGGGCCAATGCGGTTCTGCATCAGGCCGACCACCCGCCGCTCGATCCAGATGAAGGCGAGGACGCTGAGGATCACCCAGAGAAGGATGATGGTGATGGCCAGGACGCTCGAAACTACATACGGCACCCAGTCCGGCGCGCCCCAGTCTCGGATCTGGTCGAGCAGCTCGCCGACGGGGTTGGCGATCGTCCGAAAGTCGTACCAGTCGGTAAGGATCACCGGTCCACCTCACCAACTACGATGTCGACGCTGCCCAGGATGACGATGGCGTCGGCCACCGTGCCGCCCACACTCATCAGCTTCAGCGGCGACAGGTTGATGAAAGACGGCGAGCGGATGTGGAAGCGGAACGGCGCCGGGCTACCGTCGCTTACGATATAAAAGCCAAGCTCGCCGCGCGGTGACTCGATACGTGCGTACGCCTCTCCGGCTGGCGGCCTGAACGCCAGCGGCCCGGTGGGCGTACCGATAGGCTGAACCGTTGAGGGCCCCACCTGGCTGGTGACTGGGCCCGCCGGAATCATTTCCAGCGCCTGCTCCAGGATCCGCAGGCTCTGCCGCATCTCCGCCATGCGGACAGCGAAACGGTCGTAAACATCGCCGTGCTTTCCGACGGCGATATCGAAATCCACCTTGTCATATGCGGCGTAGGGGTCGGCTTTGCGGACGTCCCAGGCCACGCCGCTGGCGCGCAGCAGCGGCCCGCTCACCGAATGGGCAATCGCCTGCTCCGGCGTCAGAACACCGACGCCGCGGGACCGGGCCACGATAATCTCGTTCTCCAGTAGCAGGTTTTCGTACTCGTCAAGGCGCTTCGGCATGTCATCCTTGACCAGCTTCGTAGCCATGGGGATGAATTCCGGCGGGATGTCCCGCGAAACGCCGCCGATGCGCATGTAATTCACGGTGAGCCGCGCCCCGCAGGCCATCTCGAACAGGTCGAGGATCTTCTCGCGGTCGCGGAGCATGTGCATGACCGGCGTCTGCCAGGCGCCGCAGTCGTTGGCGAAGATGCCCACCGCCATACAGTGGCTGGCCAGCCGCTGCAGCTCCGCCATGATCGTCCGCAACCAGAGGGCCCTCTCCGGCACTTCGACGCCGACAAGCTTCTCCACGGCCATTACGTAGGCCAGGTTTCCGGTCATCGCCGCGACGTAGTCGGTGCGGTCCGTGAAGGGGATGTTCTGGGTGTAAGTGCGCTCTTCCGCTAGCTTCTCCATGGAGCGGTGCAGGTAGCCCATCACCATGTCGGCGTCCTTGATCACCTCACCGTCCAGGACGATGCGCAGGCGGAAGACGCCGTGCGTGCTCGGGTGCTGCGGCCCCAGGTTGACGACAAACGGCTCGGTCTGGAGCGTCATTGAGTGCCCCGCAGCTCCTTGATGTCCGGCCCGGGCTCCCCGGGGAACCGCTCCAGGCCCGGCATGATGCCGCCCGGCAGCGTCAGATAGTCCTTGCGCAGCGGATGCCCCGCGAAGCCCTCCCACAGGAAGATCCGCCGCAGGTCCGGGTGCCCCTCGAAGTGGATGCCCAGCAGGTCGTACGCTTCGCGCTCCTGCAGGTTAGCCCCTGGCCAAACAGGCGTCACGGACGGCACAGCGGGGTTGTCCCGGTCCATCGTCTTCACCTTAATACAGGTGATCCGGTTGTGCCGGAACGCCTCCAGGTGGTACACCACTTCGAACGAGTCGAGGCAGTCGACGCCCGTGAGCGAACTGAGGAACTTGAACTCCAACTCAGGGTCGTCCCGGAGGAATGTGCAGACCTCCACCAGGCGCGCGGCGTCAATCGTCGCCGCCTCCGGAATAGCCTCCGCCACTGCGGCCGGGAACTTCTGGTCTATGCGGTGGGCGATATCCAGCCCGGTAACCGTCGCGGTCATGCCGGCGCTCCGCTCACAGGATGGGTCAGCTCCATTCAAGGGCGTCCTTACGCCAGGCGTACAGGAGGCCGATCAGGAGGATCACGACAAAGGTCACGACCTCAATGAAGCCAGCCACCGCGACCCGCGAAAAGGACACCGCCCAGGGGTAGAGGAACACGGCTTCGACGTCAAATATGACGAACAGGAGCGCGAAGTAGTAGTAGCGGAAGTTGAACTGGACCCACGTTGGCCCTTCGGTCTCGACACCGCACTCATAGGTGTCTTCCTTGATCTTATCCGGACGCTCCGGCCGCAGGCCGATGCGGCCCAGAAGCCACGAAAAAGCGATGCCGCCGATGGGAAAGATCAGGGCCAGCAGCAGCAGAAATCCGACTTGTCCCCATTCAGGCAGCATAGTCCCAAACTTTGTGAAATTTATCCCGTTCCGCTTCGGGCGGAGTATAGCACAGGGGTACCCTTCAAACAACGATTCTCGGGGCCCGACGACCCAGAACAGATGTGCCGGAAGTTACTTGACATCCGACATCGCTACTGATATATATAACCTGTGATATATAGCTGCCAACCCGCATGGAAGAGGTGACAGTATGTTGGACTTTGCAGGCAGCGATTTGAGTTTAAAGAGTGCCGCTGCTCAGCGGGAACGCGAGGTCCGGCAGGCTGCTCGCTTTGCCGACCCGGCGGCCCCGCGGGGATTCCGCGCGACCTGGGCGGCACGACTGGCCCGCCTGGCGATCCGGCTCGACGCCGACGCCATCAAAGCGCTGATAACACCTGACGCGCGGATAGCGCGTCGCCACGGATAAGCTGAGACCGTGTCTCTCAAGCACGCCCTCCTGGGGTTCCTGAACTACGGCCCGCACACCGGGTACGAGCTCAAGAAGGTTTTCGACGTCTCGGTCGCCCACTTCTGGAGCGCCGAGCTGAGTCAGATATATCCCGCCCTGAAGGCCCTGGAGACCGAGGGACTCGTGGAGATGAGGGTGGAAGTCCAGGCGGACCGGCCCAACCGGAAGGTCTACTCCATAACTGACGACGGCCGCCGCGAACTCATCGACTGGCTCGGCACGCCCGCGGAAACTGACCAGGTACGCGAGCCGTTCCTCGTTAAGATGTTCTTCGCTGCCGCCGGCGGCAAGGACCACATCCTCAACGTCCTCCGGCGCCGCGCCGAAGACCTCAGGTTCCGGCTCGAGCAATATCGCCATGGGCTGACTCTTGCGGAACGGTACTCGGAAGCGGCGAAGCTCAGCCAGGAGGCTCTCTTCTGGAGGCTCACGATTGAATACGGCGTTACGCACACCGAGGCCAACTTGAAGTTCGTTGAGGACGCCGTTGAAATGCTCAACCGCACGGACGCGGAGGCGTTCGTATCCACCCCGGGTCAGAACGCCGGCAAGGCGACACGGGAGCGCATTGAGATTCTAGACACCTTGAAAAGGGCCCTGACGGAAGGATATGAAGGCGGCGAGCCGTTTCTACCGGCCCGGTCGCAGACAACCAGATAACGACGGGATACCCCCTCCCATTTGGGAGACCCCTCCCATAAGGAGCGCCGGCTTAGCCGCAGCCGGCGCTCCTTGACGTTCGCCTGAGCCTTCAATATCGTTTCGCTTGAACCTCACCTTTACGTAAAGGCCTGTATTTTGATGACCGCCGACGCATACAAGAAACCGCTCCCCACCCCGAGCCCCGAGACGAAGCGTTTCTGGGACGGCTGCAAGAAACACGAGCTATGGATCCCTTTCTGCCGTGCTTGCGAGACGTACTACTGGCACCCCCGCGATTTCTGCCCCAACTGCTTCAGCTGGGACACCGAGTGGCGGAAGGCCAGCGGTCGCGGCACAATCTACACGTTCGCCATCCAGTACCGTGCCTGGCACCCCGGTTGGGCTGACGACGTTCCTTACGTCACCGCGCTCGTCGACCTCGAGGAGGGTCCCCGCATCTACACGGTAATCGTCGGCGTGGAAGCGGACCCGAAACACGTCCGTTGCGGCATGCCCGTTGAAGTTGTGTTCGAGGACGTCTCCGATGACATCTCCCTCCCCAAGTTCCGCCCGGCGGCGGCATAGACGTGGTGCAATCAGCCTCCGTTCAACGAGTTGTCGACGCAGCACGCGAACTCGGTCTCGAAATCGAGGTGCGCGAGTTCCCAGAGGGCACGCGCACCGCTGAAGACGCCGCCCGGGCGATCGGCGTTTCCCTTGGCCAGATTGTGAAGTCCCTGGTGTTCATGGCTGACGGACACCCCGTGATCTGCTTCGTATCCGGCACGAACCGGCTCGATACAGGGCGCCTAGCCGCAGCTACGGCGGCCACCGAAGTGCGCCGTGCCAGCGCCGAAGAGGTCCGCGAAGCCACCGGCTTCGCCGTCGGCGGAGTGCCGCCCTTCGCCCACGCCACGCGGGTAGCCGTCTACTGTGATCCGGACCTGCTGCAGTACGAAGCTGTATGGGCGGCTGGCGGGACCCCGCACACGGTATTCGCGATTGCCCCCCGGAAGCTGGTGGAAGCCTGCAATGCTATCGTGACTGATCTTAAGGAAACCCGGTGAGCCGGAGGACCAATGCCGAAGCATAACCTGACCGATAAAGAGGGATCCGCCCTCTTCAAGAAGGTCGCTATCGTCGGCGCGGACGAGTCCGACGAGATCGGCATCGTCCCCCACAAGTCCACCCTCCAGCACCACGCGGAGGCGGCCCGTAACGCACTCGATGATGCCGGCATCGCCCTCTCCGAG
>DASSZB010000433.1:0-2267 GCA_035702935.1 Dehalococcoidia bacterium | reverse complement strand
AGGCCGGGGAGGCCGGTCCACGAGCAGGGGATGCGGATGCTGCCGCCGCCATCAGAGCCGGTGCAGAAAGGCACCTGCCCGGAGGCGACCGCGGCCGAGGAGCCGCCGCTGGAGCCGCCCGGTGTGCGCTCCGGGTTCCAGGGGTTGCGGGAGACGCCAAACAGGAGGTTCTTGGTGATGGCGGTGTAGCCGAACTCCGGCGCGTTGGTCTTGCCCATGGCGATGGCGCCGGCCTTCTTCAGGCGCTCCACCTGCGTGGAGTCCCGCTCCGGGTAGTTATCCCGGAAGGGGACGGAGCCGTGCGTGGAAGGGAATCCCGCCAGGTCCTCGAGTTCCTTCACGCCGAAGGGGAGCCCGGCCAGTGGCCCGGGCTCATCGCCGCGGGCGATGCGGTCCCCCGTGTCGCGGGCCTCGGCCAGCAGGTCGTCGCGGTCCCGCATGCCGGACCAGGCGTTGAGGACCTCGTTCGTCTCGTCAATGCGTTCGAAGCAGGCCTGCATCAATTCAACGGGTGAGAGTTGCTTCGAACGAACCAGAGATGCGAGTTCATGGGCGGGCTTGAACCAGAGATCGGACATGGTGACGGCTCCTTCGGCTTGGTCTAGCGATGATACTACGAAGACCGACGCTCGGAAAGCTCGCGCGAGTTGACGGTCAGTTGCCACCAAAAGGACACTGGATTGCAGCGGCCTACTATTGGGGGACGGACCAATCGACCAGCCGGAGATCAGGTACTGCAGGACCACGGAAGGGATCCGGATCGCGTACTACGCGATGGGAGAGGGGCCGGCGATCGTCTGCGCGTCAAACGTCCTCTGGAGCCACCTCGGCTACCAGATATCGTTCCGTGAGTACCACCGCAGCCGCCACGGGCAGGGACTGGGGCGCGGCCGCACCGTAGTGCGGTACGACGCCCGGGGGACAGGGCTGTCGGACCGCTCGACGCACGACTTCAGCCTGGAGGCGCAGGCGTCCGACCTCAACACCGTGGTCGATCAGCTGGGCCTCGAACGGTTCGCGCTGTTCGGCCGCAGCCAGGCCACGCCCGGGGCCATCCTGTACGCCCACCGGCATCCTGAACGCGTGACCCACCTGGTCCTCCTGAACCCGTTTGCCCACGGCAGCTACAACGCCGAGCGGAGCGACCGCTTTCGCTCGCAGCGCGAGGCAGGCGAACAGAACTGGGAGGAATACACGCTGATGTCGGCCAGCGTCGGCACCAACTTCGCTGATTCGGAGCAAGCCCGGACGCTGGCTTCCTGGTTCCGGCAGGCGATGACGCCGCTATCGTTTCGCGCCTTCTGGGAGCAGGCGGTGTTGTGGGAGGTGGGCGACCTGCTGCCCGACATCAGGGTACCCACGCTTGTGCTCTATAGCGGCGCGTTCAATTACCCGCTGGCACACGCCCGCGAGATTTCAGCGACTATTCCGGGAGCGCGTCTCTTCGTCAAACCCGCCCTCTCGTCATACTACTTCTGGAGTGACGACGAGACGCAGGCCGTGGAGGAGTTCCTGGGCACCTTTCCACCGGCGGGTGTGGCGATGACGCCAAAGGCAGCGGCGGCTCCGCCGCCGCCGTCAGTCCTGACCCCACGGGAAACGGAGGTGCTGCGCCTGCTGGCGCTGGGCCGCACCAGCAGCGAGATCTCCGGCGAACTGTCGCTCAGCATACGGACGGTGGGACGGCACATCACAAATATTTACAACAAGGCCGGCGTCCGTACACGTGCAGAAGCGACCACCTACGCGCTCCGCAACCGAATCGTCTAGGCAATCATCCTTTCGTGAAGGATTGACAGTGTTCCGGCTCGGACAAACACTGGTGCCGTGGAGCGCCAGACCGGGATACTACCTTGACCGATCCGCAGATTCAGTATTGCCTTACGTCGGACGGGGTGCGCATAGCGCTCTTCGTGATGGGCAGCGGACCGCCGCTGGTACACACGCCACCCTTCCCGCTGGGTCACCTGGCTGCGGAGTGGCAGAATCCCGGCAATCGCCATTACAGCAAGGGCCTCGCCGACGGCCTGACCCTCGTCCGATACGACGGCCGCGGGTCAGGGCTGTCCGACCGGGACGTCACGGACTTCTCGCAGAGCGCCCGCCTGCTGGATATCGACGCGGTTGCGGACCACCTCTCGCTCGAGCGGTTCGCCCTGATGGGCTTCGGGCATGCCGGCGCAGCCGCCATCGAGTACGCCGCGACCCGCCCGGACCGCGTCTCGCACCTCGTCCTCTGGCATTCATACGCACGGACGGCTGACATC
>DASSZB010000421.1:0-2873 GCA_035702935.1 Dehalococcoidia bacterium | reverse complement strand
GTTTTGACACGTGCGGCGGGTTTCACTCGTCTCCTACTATGGAGTGTGGGCGGGCAAGACTCCGCCTATAGTTGAGGAGATCTTGGGTATGGTGGCGCGTTTGATGAACGAGATGAGCATCCTGATAGGCGGGAGTGCGGGGCAGGGCGTGGAATCGGGCGGCGCCGGTGTAGCGCAGGCCTTCGCGAGGGCAGGGCTTCACGTCTTCGCGATGCAGGACTTCAGGTCACGCATCCGCGGCGGACACAACTTCTTCCAGATGCGCTTGTCGGAGAGCCCTGTGTACTCGCACCGCGATCCCGTTCACCTGGTCGTCGCTCTCACCCCGGAGTCGGTGGCCCTTCACATGGATCACATCGCGGAGGGCGGAGCCGTTATCTTCGCGGACAGTTTCAAGATCGACGAGGAACCCCTGCGAGCGCGAGGTATCTCGGTAGACGCGCTCCCGCTTACGAAGATCGCGGAACAATACGGGGACCGGGTCATGACGAACACGGCAGCCCTGGGTGCGACTGCCGGGATCACAGGATTTCCGGTGGAATACCTGGAAGGCGTGATCCGCGAGAACTTCGCGGTGAAAGGTCAGAAGGTTGTCGACGCCAACCTTAAGGTCGTCCGCGACGCATATGATGCTGCACGTGAGCGATATGGTGATAGCTTTCCGTTCAGGTTGGCGGCTGTTGAGGGCGCCCCGCAGCGGTTGCTGATGAACGGAAACGAGGCGCTCGCGCTGGGCGCCCTGGCCGGTGGATGCCGGTTCATCTCGGCTTACCCCATGACGCCGGCGACATCAGTCATCGAGTGGCTGGCGAAGGCCCCGGCGGAGTACGGGGTGGTCACCAAGCACACCGAGGACGAAATCGCTGCCGTCTGCATGGCCCTGGGCGCCTCCTTCGCTGGGGCACGGGCGATGACCGCCACCTCCGGCGGGGGGTTTAGCCTGATGGTTGAGGCCATGGGGCTCTCGGGGATCACGGAGGTCCCCATAGTCATGGTGGACGCACAGCGCGGCGGCCCTTCGACTGGGATGCCGACTCACACCGAGCAGAGCGATCTCCTGTTTGTTGTCCACGCGTCCCAGGGTGAGTTCCCGCGTGTGATCCTGGCTCCGGGCACTGTGGAGCAGTGCTTTGAGGCGGGGTGGCGGGCGTTCAACCTGGCGGACCAGTACCAGTGCCCGGTGGTGATCCTCACCGACACACTGCTGGCGTCGTCCCTCCAATCGGTGGACGCGCGCGACATCGATTTCAACTCCGTCATCATTGACCGGGGCAAGACGCTGGACGCCGACGTCGCGCCGGAGGAATACAAGCGCTTCGCGTATAGCGAGGACGGGGTGTCGCCGCGAGCCTTCCCGGGCAACCCACAGGCGATCATCACGACGGCCAGCGACGAGCACGACGAGTCCGGCCACATCTCAGAGGCCAGCGATGTCCGCATCCCCATGATGCAGAAGCGCATGCGAAAGCTGGAGACGGCTCGCAACGAGATGCGGCTGCCGGAGGTATACGGGCCCGAGGACGCCGAAATCACGCTGATTAGCTGGGGCTCCACTCACGGCACCGTCCGGCATGCAGTGGACATCCTGAACGGATCCGGGGAAAGCGCCCGGATGCTTCACTTCGTGGACCTCTGGCCCCTCCCGGAGCAGGAGCTGCGCCAGATCCTGGGCTCCTGCCGCCGGACGGTGGTAGTGGAGCAGAATTGCACATCGCAGCTCGGGATGCTCCTGCGCATGACTACCGGTTTCGAAGCAAACGTGACGTTGACGAAGTACGACGGCCGGCCGTTTGGTCCCGACGACATAGCGGCGGCGGTCCGCCGGGAGGTGGGCGTTGGCAACAAGGCTTGATCTGAAGGTTTATGACTGCCCGGCGGACGTCACCTGGTGCCCCGGCTGCGGCGACTTCGCCATCCTGCGCGCGCTCAAGGCGGCGTTGGCGGACCTCGGCATTGGGCCGCATGAGGCGCTAGTGGTCTCCGGCATCGGCTGCGGCAGCAAGCTGCCCGATTACATGACAGTCAACGGGTTCATGACGATCCACGGTAGGCCGCTGCCTGTGGCTACGGGCGCCAAGCTGGCGAACCCCGAACTGAACGTCATCGTGGTCAACGGTGACGGGGACTCCTATGGCATCGGCGGGAACCACTTCATCCAGACGGCCCGCCGCAACCCCAACATCACCCACATCGTGGAGGACAACCAGATTTACGGGCTGACCAAGGGCCAGTACTCGCCGACCAGCGAGAAGGGGTTCATCACCTCCACGTCGCCGACCGGGTCGATCGAGATTGCCTTCAACCCGATGGTCATGGCGCTGGCGGCGGGCGCCGGTTTCGTCGCACGCGGATTTGCGGGAGAGCCGAAGCACCTGGCAGAGCTGATCAAGCAAGGCGTTCAACACCACGGATACGCCCTCATCGACGTCCTCCAGCCGTGCGTGACGTTTAACAAGATCAACTCCTACGAGTGGTACCGCGACCGTATCTACCACCTGGAAGACGAGGCCTACGACGCCGGCGATATGGACGCCGCCTGGCACAGAGCACACGAATGGGGTGACCGCATCCCCGTCGGCGTACTCTACAGGAGCGAAGGCCACCCGGCCTACGAGGACGAGGTGGTCGCGCTGGACGGCGGCAACCCGGTCACCCGGATCCGCGACCTCGCGCGCACCCCCCGCCCGGAGCAGTACGAAAAGCTAAAAGCCGCCTTCGCGTGATTCAGGCCGGGGGGACCATGGCCTCCAGCCCAACGTTCGTATTGACAGTCCTACGGCGCTCCCTAGAATGTGAGCGAGATGCGCTCCATTAAGAGTCCACGGGAGTGACTGTTGCTCGCTGAGCGGTCTATCCATCAACCCAGCTTGCGA
>DASSZB010000217.1:0-2164 GCA_035702935.1 Dehalococcoidia bacterium | reverse complement strand
AGGAAGGGAGCTTATCCAGCTCTGCCAGCGTGTCGTCGATGCTGGGGATCTCCCACTGCTGGAAGCCAAGGTAGGCGGACGCGACCACGCCGTCCTTATCGATGATGAACAGCCCGGGACGCTGGCCGAGGGAGACCATCGCGCTCTTGACGTCGTACTGGCGGAAGACCTTGCGGTCAGGGTCGGCCAGGCAGGGGAAAGGGATGTCGTTCTTCTGGAAGAACGCCCGCGCGTGCTCCAGCGAGTCAGGCGCGATGGCGATGACCTGCGCGCCGCGCTCCTGGAACTCCGCGATCCGGTCCCGCAACTGCGAGAGGTGCCGGCGGCAGAACGGTCACCCGAAGCCGCGCAAGAAGACAAGGACGACGGGCTTCCCGCGCAGTCCAGAGAGACGCACCTCTGACCCGTCGATCGCCGTCAGCGCGAAGTCGGGAGCGGGCTGGCCGACGGGGACCGTCTCGGACTCTACCGGCATGGTGGCTCGCATTATGGGGTGAGGGCGGGAAGGAGTCAAACGCCGCCCCGGCACCCTTGTGCTATCATCGTTCCGCAATCAGCGTCCCCCGGCGGGCCCCCATCATGCGCATCATCATCTTCACCGGCAAAGGCGGCAGCGGCGTCAGCACGCTCACCGCAGCCACGGCCGTCGCCTGCGCGCAAACGGGAAAGCGGACACTGGCGTTCGGTCTGGGCCCCGGCCTCGGACACGCTTTCGGCACACGTCTCAGCGCGAAACCCCACGAACTGGCCGCCAACCTGGAGGCGGTGGAGGGGCACCGGCGCGGCGACGAAGACGAGTTCCGCGACTGGCTGGAGCAGCTTCTGGAGTGGCGCGGGATGGACGCCGACCTGGCCGACGACCTCTCGGCCCTTCCGGGAATGAGGCATGTCGGGCGCTTGCTCGACCTGCAATCGCACGTTGTCTCGGAGAAGTACGACGCGGTAGTTGTCGACGGCGAGCCGCTCTCGCAGTTCCTGGACCTACCGGCGGCGCTCGATGCGGCGGCGCGCTGGCTGGAGCGGCTGTTCGCGCCACGCCAGTCCAATGTGTTCGAGCCGTTCCTGAAGGTATTTGCGGGCGATTACGCCACCGCCGGCGAGGACGTCCTGGAGCGCGGGCGGGAGCTGCTGGGGCGCCTGGCAGACCTGCGTGAGGAGTTCTCCGACCCCGAGGTGACGTCCGTGCGCATCGCGCTGACCCCGGATGCGCCATCAGTCGATGCCGCCGAGCAAGCGGTGGCCGCCCTCAGCCTGTTTTCGTACGGCGTCGATGCGCTGCTGGTAAACAAGGTGATGCCCGAAACGGTCAGCGATCCATTCTTCCACCCGGCCCGCGACGAGCACCAGGAGACACTTCGCGGCATCACACAGGCGGTGCACCCCCTGCCGGTTGTCGGGGTTGGGCTGCGTTCTCCCGCGCCGCGAGGGGTTGGGGCGCTGGGCGCCATGGCGAAGGAGACCTACGCCGGGCGGGACCCGCTGGGCATCTGGCACAAGGGGCAGGAGCACACGGTGGCGCGCGCGGGTAGCCAGTACGTGATGAACGTGGCGATGCCATTCGCGCGGAAGGAAGAGATCAGCCTGGAACAGACGGACAACGGCGTGATCGTGCACCTGGACGGGCACCGCTGCGTGATGCCGCTGCCGCGCGAGGCGCGCTTCTACGAGAACGCATCCTGGGCGTACGACGCCGGCGTCCTGCGCGTGACGTTCGAGCGCTAGGCTACGCCCGACAGACACTGACGTCGGGTTCCGGGTAGACTTGCCACGGCCAGTTAGTGCGCAGGAGGTTCCCTATGGCCGGCAAGATGGACGAGTACCTGGTGCACCAGGCGGTGCGGACGATCAGCGAGGTCGACTCAGACCACAAGGACTGGCAGGACCGGCTCTACTTCAATTTCGTAGACCTGTCCGGGGAGTTCGTTGCCCTGACTGGATATGGGGCATTCCCCAATCGGAACGTTGCGCAGGGGCTGATGCTGGCTAACCTGGGCAGTGAGCACTTTGCGTATTTCAGCGCCCGGCCTCTGGAGGAGGACCGCGAGGTCATGCAGGCGGGGACGCTGCGGTTCGAGATCATCGAGCCGCTGAAATCCTGGCGCATCGAGTTCGCGGACGAGGCGAAAGGGGTCGAGGGCTCGCTGGAGTTCCATGCCCGCTGCCC
>DASSZB010000299.1:0-3116 GCA_035702935.1 Dehalococcoidia bacterium | reverse complement strand
GGCGCTCTATAACGTCCTTAGCGCCCTCCATCGCGTCATCGAGGTTAGTGCCCGGCGGAAGCTGCGACGTATCGGCCTCCAGGAGGACGTACGTGCCGCCGTTAAGGTCCAGGCCCAGCTTCATCGCCTCCCGGCCGTTGACCTCTATGAAAGGGCCCTCGGGGTAATCGATGAAGTCCGGGAGGTACCGCTTGGGCCAGCCGGGCCAGACCACGAGGATGGAGAAGATGGTAAGTGCGCTAATTAGCCCCAGCAGGGCCAGGTTCCAGCGGTTGTACATGAGCCGTCCTTATGCCTGTTGTATAGTTTGCCCGCGAGCGGGGGCCGTCCCCTGGTCTCCCTCCACCGGCTTCAGCCGCTGGACGATGGCGGACGCGTTGGCGCGCACCTCGAGACCGCCGAGATCCAGGATAATCTCCGTCGGCCCGTGCTCCTCCGGCACGCGGATCTCCTTGATGAACGCGATGAACCCGGCCTGCGTCAGGACTTCGTCGCCGACGCGCAAGCTCGCGAGTGCTTCACGTTGCTTCTTCTGGTGTTGCTGCACCGGGCGCAGGAAGGCCAGCCAGAAGAGGACCGCTATTGCCGCAGGATAAGCGAGCGCGAGGATCAGTATCCCGCTCATAACTAGAACAGGTTAGACCATCCCGCTGTTACGCGCGATGCTGCCAGCCCGCTCACCCTGAGGTATCGAAGGGCGACCGCCCAGGCGGCCGGCGCAGACTGGGAATCGAAGCATGTCCTGAGCGCAGCCGAAGGGCTCGCAGTTGGATTCTACGCCGTTGTATTGTCACGCGAAGCGGAGGATCCTTCCAGGTACGCCCGGGCCAGCCGCAGGCCGTCCTCGCGGCTCTTCACCTCCCCGGCGGCCTGCCCCTCGCGGATCATCTCCAGAATCTTCCCCAGCTCTTTGCCCGGCGGAATCCCCAGCTCTGCCATCAACTCGTCTCCGTCTATGAGACGAGGCGGCATGATCACGTGCCGGTCCTCTGCCGCCCGCCTCAGGATGTACGAGACGATCGCCACGTGCCGCCGCCATCCCTCCTCGCTAACCCGGGGCCCCACGGCGGCCAGGTGATCTGCCAGCGACAGCAACAGGGTGTCCGCCCCGGCGCCGGCGGTGTCACGAAAGAACCGGTATATCGCGCGGTCCGTGGGGGCCCCTTGCTGGGCCATCTGCAGGGGCCGCATGTGGGCATCGATCATGGCGCTGACCGCGGCCGCCTGCCGCGAAGGAAACCGCAGCCTGGTCAGCAGTTTCGTGGCCGCAGCGGCGCCGGCCTCGGCATGTCCGAAGAATCGCATCCGGCCGTCTTCCTGGAACGTCTTCGTCGCCGGCTTGCCGATGTCATGCAGGAGACAGGCCATCATCAGGACCGCTGCTCGGTCTCCGCCGGTAGCGGCCCGCGCTTCCGGCCACCATCCGAGTCCTGACCAGAGCTCCCGCCACAGCCAGGCGTCCTTTTCCGGCGCCTCGTCCGATAGAAGCATCTCCATTGCGGCGACAGATTCGATCGAGTGGTTGAAGACGTCCCAGTGGTGCTCCTTCGGCTGGTCGACACCTCGCG
The DNA here is from genome assembly GCA_035702935.1 of Dehalococcoidia bacterium. Taxonomy (GTDB): domain Bacteria; phylum Chloroflexota; class Dehalococcoidia; order SM23-28-2; family RBG-16-64-32; genus DASSZB01. Next base: position 1,548 of record DASSZB010000299.1, on the reverse strand, counting down.
TCACGTCCAGTTCCGGAATAACCACCGAGAGCAGTCCCAGCTCGTCCATCAGCCGGAGGCCGCGACGCGCGCGGCCCGAGCCCAGGATGAGCATCAGCTCGTCCCGCTGCCTCTCCGCCGCCGAAGTGGCCAGCAGGCGCGCGTTCCGCCGGATAATCTCCGCCGTATCCGGCTCGATCTCGAAGTCCAGGACGGCCGCCAGGCGCACGCCGCGCAGCAGCCGCAGAGGGTCGTCGACGAGATTCGCCTCGCTAACGGCGCGCACCGAACGCGCCCGCAGGTCCGCGAAGCCGCCCGCTGGGTCTATCAGCTCGATGCGCCCGGAAGCAGCCTGTGGCAGTTCAGCGCCCATAGCGTCAATCGTGAAATCGCGGGTGCGCAGGTCCTCTTCAATCGCGCCCTTGAGCCGCTGCAAATCGACCTGTGCTTCGCGTTCCGGCAGCAAGACCCGCACGATGCGGCGCTCTTCGTCCAGCATGAAGAAGGTGCCCTCAAAGGCACTGGCGATTTGCGGCGCCAACTCCAACGGGTCGGCTTCAATGCCGATGTCGAGGTCGTTGAATGGCCGGTCCAACAGAGCATCGCGGACGAGGCCACCCACGGCGTAGGCGTGCACGCCGAGGGCCTCGAAAAAGGCGGCGAGTTCCGAGACAAGCTGCCGCCGAGGCCCCGTCAATGGAAAATCGGTCAGGGTGGACATGATGTCCGCCGCCCTCCCGCCCGTCCAGCGCGGCGGCCGTGGCCGCTTAGCGGCGGCTCTCGGCCTCTTCCTCGCCAATCTTGACGAGGGAGTCGAGGCTGGGCAGGTGGTCTATGTAGAGGATCCCGTTGATGTGGTCGATCTCGTGTTCCAGGGCCTGGGCCAGCAGGGTGTCCTTTTCCTTGATCCGGACCTCTTTGCCGGTCTCCGGGTCAATTCCCTTGGCGATCACCATGCGGTGGCGCGTCAGCTCCGCCCGGTACCCCGGCACGGAAAGGCATCCCTCATCGACCGTCCGCTCGCCGGTCACCTTGACGATCTCGGGGTTCACCAGGGCGAAGGGTTCCTCGTCGGGCATGCCGAGGACGATGACGCGCAACGAGACGCCGATCTGGGGCGCGGCCAGGCCTACGCCGCGCGCCTCGTGCATGCTGTCGATCATGTCTTCGATGAGCTTGTGGATGCCGGCATCGATGTTGGGAACACGCTTCGCTTTCTGGCGCAGCACGGGGTCAGGGAGCACGCGGATAGGATGAATCGCCAAACGTCATCACCTCACGAAATCTTCAGGAATTGTTGCAGACGGACCGACCGCGAACTCAATGACTCACTATCCAGACCATGCCCCGTAGGGGTTGAACAACTGTCACATGCCGCCCGAATTACGAGAGGGACGCGAGCAGTTGCTCAACCCGTGCCTTCGTCCCTTGACGCGTCTACAACAACGTCACCGGGTCCACGTCCACGACCCAGCCCCGTGGGAGAGACTCGCCTTCGAGCAGCGAAACGGGGTCGTTCCCCCGCAGGAGCACGTTCCAGCGCCAGCGGCCGCGGATCCGCGCCACGAA
>DASSZB010000104.1:0-4579 GCA_035702935.1 Dehalococcoidia bacterium | reverse complement strand
GGGGGCGGGTTGGGTGCCACCGGTCCCGGTTGCCCTTGCTGTTATTTCTCCTCTTGTCCCAGGAATTCGGAGGCCATCTTCCAGATCTCCTCCGGTGTGAAGAATGCGGTGCGATAGTCTTCCCAGCTGCCGCTGGCTTCGTTGTACTGGCCATCGTAGGCGGCCTGGACCCGGTCGTATATGTCCTTGACGACCCGGCTCATCGACGAAAAGCGGGCATCGAGGCCGCGGCTTTCGGCCTGCTCGTTCAGGATGGCCACGATACCCTCGGAGCCGGACAGCCCCCCGACAAGGTGGCGTTCCGCATGGTCGCGGCCGACGAGCTGCGGAGCGTACGCCAGGTAGATGAGGCCGCCGGGCGCCTCCTCCTGGCGGGCAACACCGGCCTGGTGGATGCCCGCCTGGGTGCTGAACACCTCGCCGATGATGGGGGCGTTGTGCGCCAGTTCGATGAGGTTCTCCTCGACCAGTTCACGCATTTGGGGCAGGACCGAGAGGTCGAAGCCAGGATCGCCGTAGAACCGGATGAGGGCGGCGATCATCTGCTCCAGGGAGGTGTTGCCGGTGCGCTCTCCCAGTCCGGCGAAGGCGACATTGACCTTCTGGCAGCCGTAGCGCCAGGCGGCGACGGAGTTGGCCGTGGCCACGCCGAAGTCGTTGTGGCCGTGGAACTCCAGCTCGGCGCCCGTCTCGCGCTGCAGCGTGGAGATCAGGCGGGGTATGCCCATGGGCAGGGCGGCGTACGGATCCGGCACGCCCCATCCGATCGTGTCACAGACACGAAACTTGGCCCGTCCCTCGGTCTCCTCGAGCACCGTCCGCATGAAGGGGATCACCCAGCCGAAGATGTCGGCGCGGGTGGCGTCTTCAAGGTGCACGCGAGGTGTGATCCCGTACTCGCAGGCGGTGAGGATGGGCTTCAGGTACTTGTCGACCGCCTCTTCCTTGCTGCGATAGCCGAGTTTGTCAAAGATGTGGTGATCGGAGGAAGAAGCCAGCATGCCGGTCTCTTTGACGCGCCCCTGGCTCACCTCGTAGAGTTCCTTGACGTCCTTGGGGTTGGCGCGGATCCACGTGGTGATCTGCGGATACTTGTAGCCGCGTTCCAGGAGCTTGTCCAGTACCCAGGCGTCGCGCTTCTGGTAGATGAAGGTCTCGACAGCCCAGATGGCGCCCGTACCGTTGTCCAACTGGTGCAGGAGGTCCACGTACCGGAGGCGGGCCTCGTTGGGGAAGAGCGCGAAGCGCGAGTCCTGCGCGCCGTCCCGGAGCGTGGTGTCGGTGATAAGCCGAGGCCCGGTGTCGGCGGTGGGGACGGTAACGGGCTCTGGTTCCAGTTCCACAGGCGGCATCTGGCCGTGGTAGTTGTAGTACACGCGCTCGCTGTTAATCTTCGCCTGCGTTACCATGCCCGTCCTCTCGCGTTTCGACTCAAACCAGACCTATTGTAATGCGGTCGCGGGGCTGTATCCAGCGAAGAAATGTTAATTCCGGTTGTCGACTTCCAAAATTCGTGTTCGAGAAGTTCTTCCGGCCCGGCGTCACTGTGTATATGCTCAGGCCGTGATCAAGAGATGGGGCGTGATCATCATCCAGATTGCGGCCGGCGTGGCGCTGGTCGCCGTGCTGGTCTGGCAGACGGACCTGGACAGGGCCGTGACGATCGTGCGGGAGGGGGAATACCTATACCTGGCTGTGGGGCTGCCGCTGTACCTGATTGGCGCCCTTGTGAACGCTTATCGCTGGCGGCTCGCCCTGCATCACCTCGAGTCGCCCCCCGTGGGGGACCTCTTCGGAATATACCTTGTGGCGCTGATGTTGAACCGCGTGCTTCCCATGCGGGTGGGAGACGTGATGCGCGTGCAGCTGCCGGCCCGGCGCTACGGCATTTCTGGGGAGGCGCTGACCGCCGAGGTGTGGGTAGTGGAGACGCTGCTGGACGCCACCGTGTTTGTCCTGCTCATCCTCTGGTCGCTGGCCTTTCTGGGTGTGGAAGCGGTGCCGCTCACCATCGCGTGGACGCTTAGCATGCTCACGCTGGGCGGATTGATCGTGGCGACATTAGCGGCAAGGCTGGAGTTGCGCGACGGGTGGGAGGAACGCGGGCTGGTGAGGCATTTGCCGCGGCCGGTGCGGGCGCGGGCCGGGGTGATGCTGCCGCGCTTCATCGAGGGGCTCAGGGTGCTACGGGACCTGCCGGTGGCCGGGAGGGCCCTGGCTCTGACGCTCCTCAACTGGGTCCTCCAGGCGGTAATGTACTATTCGTTCGGCCTGATCTTCGGGCTGGAGCTTTCGCTCGCCGAAGCGATCGTGGTGACGATAGCGGCCGCCATCGTGGTTTCGCTCCCGCTGATGCCCTCTAGCATCGGCACATACGAGGTCGCGGTTGCCGGAGTGTTGGCCCTAATGGGGCTGTCGAACGCGGAGTCGGTGACCTACGCGCTGGGCAGCCACATTCTGATGATAGGCTTTTCCGTGCTGGTCGGGGCTGTGGCGATCCCTGCTATTGGCTTGGGCCTGAAGGACCTCCCGTTCGTCGGGCGCGCATCTCCGCGCGAACCGGTCCGGCCCGCCTAGCGGCCGTTCTCCGGCAGTTCAACGCCCAGGCTGCGCCACATGTACCAGGTGCCGGCGCTGCGATACGGTTGCCACGGTTCGGCGATGCGGCGCATCTCATCAGGCTTCGGGAGGTCTTCCAGGCCGTACGATATCTGCATGCCACGGCGGACGCCCAGGTCGTCCACCGGCAGGACATCAGGCCGGTCCAGGGTGAAGATAAGGAGCATCTCGGCCGTCCAGCGTCCGATGCCCTTGACTGACGATGCCTTCGTGATCACGTCCTCGTCGTCGAGGTGGTGGAAGTCGTCCTCGGTGAGATCGCCGACCGCGAATCTTTCCGCGAGATCGCGCAGGTAGACTAATTTCTGACGCGAGAGACCGGCGCCCCGGAGGTCATCATCCCCGGCGGCGAGGAACTGCTGCGGTGTGTACCAGCGCTGGTCGTCGGTGCCCAGGGCGGCGAGCACGCGGTTCATTATGGCGCGGGCTGCCGGCCCAGCGAGCTGCTGGAAGAAGATGGCGCGGCCAAGGGCGCGAAAGATGCCGTCCCCCGGTTCCATGTTGAACGGGCCGACGGCTTCGATGATACGGTCGAGGACCGGGTCGGCCGCTCGCAGATGGGCAACGGCGGCCTCACGGTCATAACTGAACGCCACGGGGCGATTGTAGCATTCGGCGCGCGCTACGAGCGCGGCGTATTGCGTCTATGCCGAGACGAGGACGCGGCGGGCCTGTTCCAGCTCGCCAACGGCGCTTTCCAGGAGATCGGCCGTCTCTTCCAGGCACCGGAGGTCGGCGTTTTCCTGTGCCTCCAGCTTCAGCAGGATCGATAGCTGCGTAGCCCTCCGCTGGTTCTCGCTGATCCGTTCCCTCAGACGGTCTCGCTGGTCGTTATCTTCATGCATTGGGCTGCTCCTTCCCGGCCGCTCGCCGCTACCAAACCTGCCCATGAACTGGGATAGGCTGCCAGAAGTTTGATTACAGAAACGTAACAGGGCGCGTTTGGGTTAATAACAAACGTGTACTACAAGCGAAGATGTTTGTAGAGACGCCCCGCTGGCGTTCTTCGTCGATATCCTTTTGCGCGGACGTACTGCCCTTCGTATGCGAGCCGGTCGTTCCTATTCACTGGGGCGTCTCTACGGCCGCGCTACCCCTGCTCCCACGCCCATTGGTCGTTCGCCTGCTTCAGGGCTCGGATGTGGTTCATCTCGCCGGCGTGGTAGAGGTCGTGCTCGATCATCACGGAGATCAGCCAGCGGGTCTCATACATCTGTCCCCAGTTCGAGCGCCGCAGTTTGAGCAGCTCTTCGTCTGATTGCAGGGAGTCGACGCTGTTTCGCAATATCCGCTGGCCCTCCCTTAGCCAGGAGACCACCTCATCAATTGAGGCCTCAGGGCGGATTCGGGGCAGGCTGAGCGGACGATCCCACCGCATCGAGCCATCGCCGAACGCGTGGTTGTCGTACACGTACTTGCAGACGCCGACGTGATAGACAATTTCGAAGATCGGGCGGTTGCCGCCCGGCGGCAACCAGTGCCAGTCCTCGGTCCGTACGCTGCGGATGTTGGCGAGGAGCGAGTGCCCGTGGCCGGGTGCGTCGAACGCCTCGTCCATCAGGTACAGGAGCTGGTCGACGGCGGCGCGGCTCATGGCTGGTCACAAGGGTGCGCAGCCCCACTCGTTGTCGAAGTCGATGCAGTCGCTAATGCCACATCCTGAATCCCCTCCGTCAACATCTCCGTCAAGATCGTTGTCGGTGCCGTCGTTGCACGTGCCCGGAATGCCTTCCGGCGTGCTCGGTGGGTTGTTAGGATTCGAGCCGTATCGATCCTCGACGTAGGTCAGCCAACCGTCCAGATCCGGATCTTTACACCGCTCGTTGGGCCCGAAATCCTTGCAGTTCAGGCGGCAGCCCACGTCGCCGTTGTCGGCCAGTCCATCTAGGTCATTGTCGACTTTGTCATCGCAGGTATTGGATCGCCATTGCTCATCGAAGAGGCGGTACTCCGGAGTGCT
>DASSZB010000011.1:0-2771 GCA_035702935.1 Dehalococcoidia bacterium | reverse complement strand
ATGGGTTACGCGTACGCGATCATTGGCGGCGTGGGCCCGGCGGCGTTCTACGAGAAGGTCTGCGGCGCGTTCGTCATCCCGGGCAGCGAGACGAGCGTCTACGGGCCGCTATACGAGATGCTGGGGAAGGAGCAATGATGACCTACGCCAAGGCGCCGGAACCCCGGCACGAATACTTCGAATCCCAGCGCATCCGTATGCACTATGCCGTCTGGGGCGATCCTCCGGCGGGCTCAGCACACTCGAAGCCGCCGCTACTGCTAATCCATGGGGGGCAGGACCACTGCCGCAACTGGGACTTCGTCGCTGCCCAACTGCTGGACCGCTACGTCCTTTACGCGCCGGACCTGCGCGGGCACGGCGACAGTGGCTGGGCGATCGGCGGTATGTACAGCCTCCCGGAATTCGTCTACGACGTCTCCGTGCTGGCCCAGAACCTACCGCGCCCACTGACGCTCGTGGGGCACTCCCTCGGCGGGGCCATAGCCCTGCAGTACGCAGGGACTTTCCCGCAGGAAGTGGATAAGGTCGTGGCCATCGAGGGTTGGGGGCCGCCGGAGATCGAGATGGCGCCCGCCCACCGGCGGATGCAGCACTGGATAGACCACCTGCGGGAGATGGAGCGGCGCAAGCCCAAGCGGTACGCGACGCGCGAAGAAGCCACGAAGCGCATGATCGAGGCGAACCCACACCTGACGCCGGAGATGGCCCGTCACCTAACGCTCTACGGCACGCGCATGAACGAGGACGGGACCTTCTCCTGGAAGTTCGACAACTACGTGCGCATCCGCTCGCCCTATCAATTCAACCTGGACGACGCCAGCGATATCTGGGGCCAGATTACGGCGCCGGCGCTGCTAATCAAGGGGGCGGAGAGCTGGGCGCCGGACCCGGACAAGTCCAGCCGGGCAGCCGGTATCCGCAATCACAAGACGGTCATCGTGGAGAACGCCGGGCACTGGGTGCACCACGACCAACTGCCGAAGGTGATGGAGCACGTCCTCCGCTTCCTGGCGTAGGCCCCTGCGGGTTAGCCGGGGAGCCGGCCCCTACGCGTCAGTGGCCTGGGGGGACTTGCGGTAGATTTCGGGCACTTCGTCCGTCCGGTCCGTGGTCGCGTCGGACAGGACACGAAGGGGATGCTTGCGTGTGCGCTTGTTTGCGAGCAGCGAGGCTTCTGCCTGCAACATGATGGCATCGGCGTCGTCGCCGCCCCAGGGGAAGCCGGATGCGCCCACGGAGGCCGTCAGGCGGGTGGCCGAATCGCTCCCGTCGGCGGAGTACTCATTCTCGAGCGCTTTCTGAATCCGGGCGACCATCACCTCGGCCGCGGTTGGGGAGGTGTCCGGCAATATGATCGCGAACTCATCGCCGCCGATCCGGGCTGGGACGTCGCTGGTGCGCGTGAGCCCGACCAGGAACTGTGCAAAGCGTTTCAAGGCTTCGTTGCCTTGCAGGTGGCCGTGGGACTGGTTGATCGCCCTCAGCTCATCGATGTCTATCAGCACGATGGCAAGCGGGCGCTGAAGACCGCGGGCGGTGTCCAGTTCACCCGCCAGCCTTTCGAAGAAGTACTGGCGGTTGAACAGGTGGGTGAGGTCGTCGCGCACCGACATGTTCTCCAGCTCCATGTTGTGGACCAGGAGGTCCAGCCGGAGTTTCTTCTCTCCGTTGGTGGACACCCGCCGGCTGATTGACCCGGCCACCATCCCGTAGGCGGCCACGCAGCCGATGACGGCGGCGTTCAGGAGCATCTGAGAGGGCGAGGCGCCGTCCAGGCTGGCCAGCGCCCAGCCAAAAATGGCCAGCACAACTCCGCCGGAGCGCAGGGCCCAGAGGTGCCTGCTGGACTGCGTCCTCCTGGGTTCTCGCTTGCCGTTATCGGCGTATTCCCGCCCCGGGCCACTCTTTGTGCTCAAATTCGTACCCCCGCCCGCTCGATGGCGGTCGTTGTTACGGTCTTCCTTTTGTCAGACGCCGGCCGGTGACGGGCCGTTACATAACCAATGGAGGGCCGGCGGCGCTGTTGCTGGGGTGTATGGGGCGGTATAGAATCCGTTTTGGGCGGGCCCGTAGCTCAAGGGCAGAGCGACCGGCTCATAACCGGTTGGTTGCAGGTTCGAATCCTGCCGGGCCCACCATATTTCTTTTGTGGGGCCAGAGATCGAGCAGGTAGTGGCTGATGGTGGAAGAAATCGCGAAGCCGGGACTGATTTCTGATCCCGCACTGGCGGATGCCCGCTGGTTCACCGAGGTGCTGCGATACGCCGGCGTACTCCAGGACGGCGTGGTCACGGACGCGCAGGGACAGCGCATCGGGACGGGCCAAGTGGGACAGAACGTCGCCTTCTCTCTTCGCTATGAGGGGCCGCACTCCGGCGCTCCGGCAACAGTGGTCGGCAAGTTCCCGTCGCCGGAGCCGAAGAGCCGGGCGGCCGCCAGGACCTTCCGCACCTATGAGCGCGAGGTGGGGTTTTACTCGGAGATAGCCCCCACCGTCGATATTCGCGTGCCGCACTGCTACCTTTCGGACATCGATGTCGCCACCGGTGAGTTCGTCCTGCTGTTCGAGGACCTCCGCCCCGCTGTACAGGGTAATCAGCTGGCCGGCTGCGGGCTGGAGCACGCTGTGCTGGCCATGGACGAGCTGGCGGCGTTGCACGCACCGCGCTGGGGTGATCCTTCGCTGGCTAAGATCGACTGGCTCGGGCAGGCCGAGGACGCTGAGCCGAACCAGATGATCCAGATGGTATACCAGGGGCTGTGGCCGG
>DASSZB010000390.1:0-3959 GCA_035702935.1 Dehalococcoidia bacterium | reverse complement strand
CCTTCGCCGACGGGACGTTCGATGCCGTGCTGATGACCGAGGTACTGGAGCACCTGATCGATTACCCGCGGAGCCTGGAGGAAATAGTGCGCGTCCTCAAGCCGGAAGGAAGGGCCGTGATTACAACGCCCTCCCGACTATCGCCGCTGAACGCGGCCTTCCACTGGAAGGCGCGCCGCCGCCGGTACGCCTTCCACGAGCATGTCACGGAACTATCCCCCGGTGAATTTCTGGAAGCTATGCGCCGAGGTTTTCGAGACGTTGAGCTTTCCTTCGCGAACTTCCTGGTCCCATATCCGCTCGATGTCCTCGCGGAGAAGGTGGTGTCCCACCGGGCGGCCCGAGCGCTGAAGTGGATGGAGCGCACATGCCAACGCCTGCCCCTGGTGCAGCGGGCCGGATGGACGATGATAGCCACGGCCAAGGGGCCGCGGCGGTAGACAGGCGCATGTACAAGGGGAAACGCATCGGGGTGGTAATCCCCGCTTACAACGAAGAGCAGCTCATCACGGAAACTCTCGAAACGCTGCCCGAATTCGTCGACATAGTTGTGGTCATAGATGACTGTAGCTCCGACGCGACGTCGGCAAAAGTAGCAGACGTGCAGGCGCGAGATTCGAGGGTGCAGCTGCTCAAGAACGAAGTCAACCAGGGGGTTGGGGCATCGGTCGCCCGAGGTTACCAGGAGGTTCTGCAACGGGAGGTGGACCTGGTGTGCGTCATGGCGGGTGATGCCCAGTGCGACCCGAACTATCTGCACGTCCTTTTGGACAAGGTGATGGACGAAGGGTACGACATGGCAAAGGGCAATCGTTTTCTCCTGCCGACCGAGACGGTCGCCGCCATGCCGTTATACCGGTTGTGGGGGAATGTGATCCTCACGATCCTGACGAAGGCGGCATCCGGTTACTGGACTATTTTCGACACGCAGAACGGCTACCTGGCTTTAAAGGCGGAGACATTACGCCGGCTTGACTTGTCGCGAATCAGCCGCCGATATGACCTTGAGAACAGCATGCTCATAAACCTGAATGTCATCAGCGCGCGGGTCTCTGACGTGCCAATCCCGGCGCGCTACGGTGAAGAGGTTTCCGGGATCCGGCTCTGGCGCGTGGCGCCGCGGATGCTGCTGACCCTTTTCTTCGGGTTCTTCCAGCGCATCTACCGCAAGTACGTCCTTTACAATTTTCACCCGATCGCGCTTTTCCTGTACTCTGGGCTGCTGCTGATGGCCTGGGGTCTTGCCTTTGGAGCCTGGGCGACGGCGCAGTCGATCGGCGAAGCGACGGCCAGCACCGGCACGGTAATGCTCTCGGTGCTTCCGTTCCTGATGGGGTTTCAGCTGGTGCTGGCTGCGCTGGTGCTCGATATCACAAACGAGCCGCGATAGGCGGCGCGCGCATGGCCTGCCCGGCCAGGTCACCGGCCAACCGCGAGACAGTCTCCGCGACCCTGGCGCGGTCACCGCGCCGCAGGCCCGGCCAGATGGGCAGGGAGAGTACTTCGTTGCTCATCGCTTCGGCCACAGGAAGCTCGTCGTCGAAGCCGAGCTCCCGGTAATAAGGCTGCTGGTGCAGAGGCTTCGGGTAGTAGACTGCGCTGCCGATCCCTTCCTCTGCGAGCTTTGCCTGGAGGGCATCCCGGCCCTGTGGGACCCTGATGGTGTACTGGTGGAAGACGTGCAGGGCGCCGGCCGCCTCCGACGGCGTGATGACGCCGTTGAGGTGAGTTTGATAGTAGCGGGCGTTGGCCCGTCGTTTGCGGGTGAAAGCATCGAGGCGATGGAGCTGTGCGAGGCCAATGGCGGCGGAGACATCGGTCATCCGGAAGTTATAGCCGAGCTCTGTGTGCTGATAGGCGCGCTCAGCGCCATGACTCCGCAGCAAACGGAGATGTTGGGCTTTCCGGGGATCGTCCGTCGTCACCATGCCGCCTTCGGCTGTGGTCATATTCTTCGTGGGGTAGAAGGAGAAGCAGCCGGTCCCGAAACCGCCAACGCGGCGGCCGTTCCACACGGCGCCATGGGCCTGGCAGGCGTCCTCGATGACGGCCAGGGCGTGCTGCTGGGCGATCTCGTCGATGCGCGTCATGTCCGCCGGGTGGCCGTAAAGGTGTACCGGGATGATAGCTTTCGTGCGGGGGGTAATGCGGGCCGCCATGAGATCAGGATTAATGTTGAAGTCGCTTTCGCGGATGTCGACGAAGACGGGACGGGCGCCGGTCATCAGTACGGCATTCGCCGTGGCGGCGAAGGTGAAGGGTGAGGTGATGACTTCGTCGCCCGGTCCCACGCCGTGGGCGAGCAGAGCGATGAACAGCGCCGCTGTGCCGGAGTTCACGGCCACCGCCTCGCGGGCTCCGCAAAGGGCGGCAAACTCAGCCTCAAACTGCGCCACACACGCGCCCTGGGCGATCTGCCCGGAGCGCAACACGCGATTGACGGCGGCGATCTCGGCGCGGCCAATCATGGGGCGGACGAGAGGCACAGGCGCGGGCGCGGCGGATGCTTTGGCAGGTACGGGGCGTGATGATGCGTTAACCATGGGCAGAGCTAACAGGCTGATCCGGATCGCTCGTGCGCTAGGGTAGCAGGCGTGCTGGGGCGGCGGCAAATTGGTTGACACAAACCCGCGGCGCCCCTGATTCTGCGGTCATGATACCTGGCCGGCCCCTCCATGGGTGACGTCTCTCGAAGCACACCGGTCGCTGCCGCCACCACTCCACAGCTTCGCACCGGGATAGAGCGGGCCTGGGACATCACCCGCGCGAACGTTTTCCTCATCCTGCTGCTGGGGACCTCGTTCTTCTTCCGGGTCTTCTGGGCCGTCGTGGTGCCAGCGTTCCAGGCTCCTGACGAAATTGCGCACGTTGCTTACGTCCAAAGCCTGGCAGAGAGCGACTCGCTCTCGTCCAGCAAGTGGATCCCCGAAGAAATCGGCGTCGTCGAACAACTGACCGGTCTTGTTGAGGTGCCCTTCAATCCGGACGGGACGCAGGGGTTCGCCGCGGATTCGCTGAACGGGCCGCAGGAGGACCAGCTCGACAGGCTGCCAGCGAGCCTTCGGACGACCGACCAGGTAGGCCGAGACAATACCGCAAAGCAGTACCCGGCCACGTACTACCTCCTGGCTTCGCTTGTGTACCGTGTGCTTGCCGGCTTCAACCTCCTGGTTATCGTGTTTGGACTCAGGGTGTTCTCCGCGCTTCTGAGCACGGGCACGATGTTCTTCAACTACCTGACGCTGCGCCGTTTCTTCGGCGAGGACCGCCTCACGAGGGCGTCTGCCGTCATCATCGCGATGCTCCCGATGTACGTGTACATGGGGGCGGCAGTAAACCCGGATGTCCTGGTCTGGCTCGTGTTCAGCGTTTTCCTGTACCTGATGACGCGGGCCTATGACGACGGCCTGTCCCCAAGTATGAACCTGGGTATCGGGGCCACCATCGCAGCCGGAACGCTCGTCAAGCAGACATTTCTCATCGCCTTGCCGATGTACGCAATCCTGCTCGCCTTCCTGTGGTGCCGGAAGCTCCTCTCGACCAGGCAGGCGGCGCTCAGCCTGGCGGGTGTCCTGGCCGTCCTCGCCGTGGCCGACGGTTGGCTTTACCTGAGCGGGATCATTCGCACCTCTCCGTCCTATCCCGGTGAGCACGAGCAGCAGGCGCGGACGATCAGCGGATTTTTTGAACACCTGCAAAGCCGCTGGTGGGACTATTCAGGGATATACAACACGATGTGGGGCTACTTCGGCTGGTTAGACACCCCCCTGTCACCCCGGATATTTGCGCTCATTCGCACCGGCTCGGCAATCGCTACTATCGGCCTTATCTTTTACCTCGTCTCCTCCGCGGTAGAGCGCCGAGTGGACCATCGGGCGCTGTTCTACGTGGTGATAAGCATGGCGTATATCGCCGGGTGGGTGGTTGTGAACTACATGCGCATCACGAGCGGCGAACAG
>DASSZB010000172.1:0-2083 GCA_035702935.1 Dehalococcoidia bacterium | reverse complement strand
GTCATCTCCCGAATGGCAATCTCCCTCGCTTCGATCATCTTCTTCTCGTAGCCGCCGGAGCGGCCGCCCACGGTGTCCCGTAGCGCAGCGCCGATGTCGCGGAAGATGTTGGTGGCGATGATGGCCTCGCCGACGACGATCCCGAGGTAGTCATTGATCATTCTGCCCTGGATGTCATGGGTGGTGGTGACGATCATTCGGGGGCCCTCCATCAGGTGCGGGATGGCGTCATTCTAGCACCCCAGGCTGTGCCGCCGGGTTCTGCCAGGGGTCGCGGCTCTTGCGCAACGCTGAGGGCGCGGAGATCCCGACGCTCCGCTTCGCTCCGGTCGGGATGACATGGCAGCATGCCATCTCGGACACAAACGTAGGGGCGAGGGAGTCCCTCGCCCCTACGGGTGGTTACGATTAAACAGGGGTGGGCTCTACGTGTTCGCCGTCACAGCCTCGCGTTCGCCGGGCGCGTGGGCGATGGCGCGGTTGATGGCGTTGAGGAGCGCCTTGGCGGATGCGACTATCACGTCCGTATCGGCCGCGCGGCCAACGAAGGTGCGCTCGTCGGCCTCGATGCGGACTGTCACTTCGCCCTGGGCGTCGATGCCCTCGGTAACACTGTTGATGGCGTACTCGAGGAGCTTGTTCTTGACGCCGATGAGGTCGTTGAGCGCCTTGTAGGCCGCGTCCACCGGGCCCGTGCCGGTCGCAGTGGTCTCGGCGGCAGCTCCGTTAGGGCCGATGATGCGCACGGTGGCCGTGGGGATGAGCTGGTTGCCGCAGGATACCTGCAGGAGGTCCAGCTTGTAGATGTCCTCCACGGAGCGGCGCTCGCCGGATACCAGAGCGTCCAGGTCGCGGTCGTCGATCTCGCCCTTCTTGTCGGCGAGGTCCTTGAAGGCGCCGAAGAGGTGGTCCAGCTCCTGGTTAGTGACCTCGTAGCCCAGCTCGTCCAGGCGGGCCTTGAGTCCGTGGCGGCCGGAGTTCTTGTTCAGGACGAGCACCGTGCCTCGCGGGTGGCCGATGTCCTTGGGGTCCATGATCTCGTAGGTCTGGCGCATCTTGGTGACGCCGTGCTGGTGGATGCCGGACTGGTGGCGGAAGGAGTTGGCGCCGACGATGGCCTTGTTGGGCTGCACGGACATGCCGGTGAGTTGCGCTACCAGGCGGCTGGTGCGATGGATCTGCGTGGTGTCGATGTTCGTGTCCAGGTGGAAGAAATCGGACCGCGTCTTGATGGCCATGACGACCTCTTCCAGGGAGGCGTTACCGGCGCGCTCGCCGATGCCGTTCACACATGTTTCCACCTGGCGCACGCCCACCTGAACGGCGGCCAGGCTGTTGGCGACGGCCAGGCCGAGGTCGTTGTGGCAGTGCACGGAGAGGCGGGCCTTGTGGATGTTCGGCACGTTCTCCTGGATGTTGCGGATGAACTGAGCGAACTCCTCGGGGATGGCGTAGCCGACGGTGTCGGGGATGTTCAGGGTGGTGGCGCCGGCGTCGATCACGTCCCTGAGCATCTGGTAGACGTACGCCGGCTCGGAGCGCGTGGCGTCCATCGGGCTGAACTCCACATCGGAGCAGTACTTCGCGGCGCGGGCCACCTGGGTGCGGGCCATCTCCAGCACTTCGTCGCGGCCCTTTTCCAGCTGGTGCATCATGTGGATGTCGCTACTCGAGAGGAATACGTGGATGCGCGGCTGGGCGGCGTGCTTGACGGCCTCCCAGCAGGAATCGACGTCGTTCTGGACAGCCCGGGCGAGCCCAGCGATGGAAGTGCCGCGCACTTCCTTCGCGATCGCGGTGACGGACTCGAAATCGCCGGGAGATGAGGCCGGGAACCCCGCCTCGATGAAGTCCACGCGCATGCGCTCGAGGGCGCGGGCGATCTCCAACTTCTCCTCGACGTTCAGGGCTACGCCGGGCGACTGCTCGCCGTCGCGCAGCGTGGTGTCAAAAATCAGTACCTTGTCTTCAGCCATTTGACTCAACCTCCATTTACTTTGCTGGGGCGACCCTCCGGGTCCCCTTGGGACGGGGCAAGCCCGCGCCCCTACGATGCCGGCTAGGCCCTCATCCGCCAATGCGG
>DASSZB010000261.1:0-3663 GCA_035702935.1 Dehalococcoidia bacterium | reverse complement strand
CCCGGCTTCAGGTACGTTACCTGCTCGCCCACTTCCTCCACGATTCCTGCCGCCTCGTGGCCCAGCACCGCCGGGGGCGGGAATGGCCACAGCCCCTCGATAAAGTGCAGGTCGCTGTGACAGACACCCGCTGCCACCGTCCGCACGAGTACCTCACGGCCCCTGGGCTTGTCGATGTCGATCTGCTCGATCGTCAGCGGTTGGTTGACCCCGCGAAAAATCGCTGCCTTCACGTCAAGCTCCTTGCTGCCCAATTTCCAATCGCCAATTGCGAATTGCCCCTTCTTACTCCCCGGTGAAGGTCGGCTGGCGCTTCTCCACGAACGCCCGCGCGGCCTCCATGTGGTCCTTCGTCGTCCCGGAGAGCGTCATGTTCAGCGCCTCCTGGTCCATCAGCGAAAACAGGTCGCTGGTGGCGGAGCGTATGAGGTTCTCCTTCATCCGCGCGTAGGCCAGCGTCGGCCCCGCGGCAAGCTGCGACGCAAGCGCCATCGTCTCCGCCTCCAGCTGGTCGTGGGGCACAACCTTCGACACCATGCCGATGCGCTGCGCCTCTTCCGCGCTCAGGATCTCCCCGGTGAAGTAGAGCTTTCGCGCCATCTCAATGCCGACGAGCCGTGGGAGGAACCAGGAGCCACCGAAGTCGCCGCTGAACCCGACGTTGCGGAACACCGTCCCCAGCTTGGCGTTCTCCGACACGATGCGCACATCGCAGGCCAGCGCCAGTGAGAGCCCGGCGCCGACCGCGTGGCCGTTCACCGCTGCGATCGTCGGCTTGGGCATCGTGTGCAGCACGCCGGACGTCTTGCGCTGCTGCTCGCGGAGCCCTTCCACGCGGGCCTGGACCATCCCGGCGAGCGACTTCGGCTCGCTGGCCTCGGTGCCGATGACCTGCCCGCCACTGGCCATGGCCTTGACGTCCCCGCCGGCGCAAAAAGCGCGGCCGGCGCCGGTGAGCACGACGCAGCGGACAGACCGATCGTGGACGCAGTCATCCAGGTACTGGCCCAGGAGGGGTAAAAGCTGCCCGCCCATGGCGTTCAGGCTCTCAGGCCGGTTGAGGGTAATCCAGGCGATGCCGCCGTCCCGTCTCTCAAAGTTCACGTCAGCCATTTCCGGACCTCCTTGTGCTTGCGGGTGCAGTATATCCCTCCAACCGCCGAAATTCGACTGTTGATCGGCTGACCGCGGCGCGGGCGGCCGCTGCGGCGGAAAAAACGCCCGCCGGGGCACTTGCCAACTTATCGATCTCCTGATATTGTGGCTGCGCTATGGTTGGCATAGTGCTGTTCGCGATTGCACTTGTTTATGCCACATTCCTTATCTGGGGAGGCATCACGGCGATCCGGTTCATGGCGCCGATGGTAATCGCACCCCGACCCGCCCTCTACGTGCACATGCGTCTCACGGCTATCTGGAGCGTGGGTCTAGCCGCCATCATTTGCGGCCTTATGCTCGTCGAAAACACGATCGTCCGCGGCGCGTAGACGCGGATCCGCTCGTTCCTAATCACCACCGAAACCCGATATACTGTGTCGCGATGGCACAGCGCCCCGCGGAGGCCGCCCCCGGCCGCGATGTCCCTGAAGCCCTCCTGAAGGCCGTGCAGGAGTTCAACTCGTGGCGCTTTTACGACTGCCACGAAACGCTCGAAGACGTCTGGCGGGAAGTGGGCGGCAAGTCATCCGATGCCGAGCTGGCAGACTTCTACCAGGGGATTATCAAGATTGCCGCCGGGTTCCACCATGTGCTGCGCGACAACCACCGCGGCGCGGTGCTGCTCCTGACCGATGCCCTGCGCCTGCTCGCGCCCTACCGTCCAACGACGCTCAGCGTGGATGTGGAAGATCTGGTGGCGGCAGTGCGCTCCTGCCTCGAACGCATCGAAGCGCTGGGGCCGGACCGGATGCTGGAGTTCGACCGAGGGATGATTCCGCAGATTGAGATGGGAGACAGGACATGAGAAACAAGGAGCGGGGCGGCCCGGGTGGGCTGGAATGATTGAACCTACAGAGGGTTTCGTTGACGCCAACGGCCTGCGCATGCACCACCTGACATGGCGGTCCGGAGGCCGGGACCTGGCTCCGGTGATACTTGCCCACGCCACTGGATTCCTGGCCCGCCTGTGGCAGCCGGTGGCAGAGGCGTTGGCCCCACACTTCACAGTCCACGCCTTTGACATGCGGGGACACGGAGACAGCGATAAGCCGCTGGACACGACAGGCGAGGACCTCATCGCGCCGGACACGGAGAGCATCGCCGGGGACTACCACTGGCAGAACTTTGTGGATGACCTGGCCGCGTTCATGGACGCGCTCTCCTTGAGAGGCGCGCGTATCGCCGGTCATTCGTCCGGCGGGGCTGCCGCGACGTATCTCGCGGCCACGAGACCGGAGTACGTCTCCAGGCTTGTCATGTTTGAACCGATCATTATTCCCTCCGGGATTCCGATGTCCGAAGACCAGAAGGGGCGGATGGCTGATGGCGCCCGCAAACGCAGACAGGTCTGGGGGTCTGTGGAGGAGATGATCGCGGCTTACAGGGAACGCCCCACCTTCGAGCACTGGCGCGAGGATGTCCTGCGCCTCTATGTGGAGCACGGCACGTACCGCCGCGAGGACGGCCAGCTTGCCCTAAAATGCCCCGGCGAGATCGAGGCCCAGGTGTTCGAGAACAGCGCCTCGCTCGACGTCTGGAGCGTGCTCCCCCGCGTCGACTGCCCAACGCTGGTAATGAAGGGCGAGCGCACCGAGGGGCTGCTATCGATGGTGGCCACGGGCGCCGTGTCCAGGATCCCCGGCGCGCGGCTCGTGACGGTCCCGAACGCTGGGCACCTGGCGCCGATGGAGCGTCCAGACGCTGTCGCCGCTGAGATCCTGGCGTTCTTTTCGGAGGGCCCCGGTGGATAGGATCGCCGTCAAACTACTGCGGCCCGGCGCGCGAATGCCGGGGCGGGCAACAGACGGTGCCACCGGCTTCGACCTATATGCCTGCGTGGAAGGCGAGCTGGAAGTGGGCCAGGAGCCGGTGCGGGTGCCCACCGGCATCGCCATCGAGACACCCGACGGGCTGGACGTTCAAATCAGGCCGCGCTCCGGGCTATCCGCGCAGGGCGTGATGGCCACCCTGGGGACGATCGACGCCGATTACCGCGGCGAGCTGCTCGTAACCATGTACGTGCTGCCGTACCGGGGTCCTCATGTCGTGCGCAACGGAGACCGCATCGGCCAGCTCGTGGTGAGCCGCTTGGCCGAAGTGACCCTGCTGGCAGCGGAGGAGCTGAGCGCGACGGCGCGGGATACCGGCGGGCACGGCTCGACGGGCCGTTAGCGCACCGAAAGCGGCGAAATCGCCCGCAGCCCGCCCAGGACGGCGCGCGCCTTCTGCGTGTTCGTGCCGCGGGGCGGGACCGTGATGAGGCGCGAGGAACCAACCTCTTTTGGGCTCTGGAAGCTGCGCTTCTGCCGGGCGAAGATCTCCGGCCGCGCATCGGACGGTCCCTTCCCTCCGCGGAAACGCCGCTCGAGCCGGTCCATGATGACCTCTTGCGGCAGATCGAACCAGAGGCAGGCGAACTGGGCGCCTGTCTCGCGGGCCAGCCGGGCCGCCGCACGGCGGTGTCCCCGCCGGTTGTACGACGCGTCAAGAACCACTGATCGCCCC
>DASSZB010000232.1:0-4751 GCA_035702935.1 Dehalococcoidia bacterium | reverse complement strand
GGGGTGGTCCCGGATCACGTGGCAGACGTTCTGGCAGAGGTAACACTCGATGCACTTGCGGAACTCCTGGCTGCGGCCCACGTCCACCTGCTGCACCCGGTAGATGCCATCGGCATCCGGGGCGCGGGGCTTGAACGGCGGAATCTTCTTCGCCACCTCGTAGTTGAAGGACACGTCGGTCACGAGGTCCCGGATCAGGGGGAAAGTCTTGATCGGCGCGATCCTGATGGGCTTGCCGGGGTCGAAAAGCGCCATCCGCGTCATGCACATCAGCCGCGGATGGCCGTCCACCTCGGCGCTGCAGGAGCCACACTTCCCGGCTTTGCAGTTCCAGCGCACTGCCAGGTCGTTGGCCTGCGTCGCCTGGATCGTGTGCACAACATCCAGCACCACCTGGCCCTCATCGACCTCCACCGGGTAGTCCTGGAAGTCACCACCGGACGCATCGCCCCGAAACACCTGGATCGTGTACTGGGCCATCAGCGGAGCCCTCCCTTTGGGTGATAGGTGTCAGGTGTCAGGTGATGGCTAATCATGGTCGGTCCTCTTCCCGATGATCTTACTTCTCAGGCTGCTCAGCATTTTGCTGATGGCAACGACTTCGCCGGAGACCGTCTTCGCCGCATCCTCGGATATGTACTTCCGACGCAGTGCGACTGTCAGGAGTGTGTCGGTTTCCATCAGTGAGGCGCGCGCCATGACCAAGAAATTCGCGAAATCCTTCGCCGTTGAACGGGCACGGCCCTCAGCAATGTTCGCCGGAACTGAGACGACAGCCCGGGTCAACTGGCTCGCCAGACCAAACCGCTCCCGGACCGGAAAACTGTCCGCCAGGTCGTAGACCGTATCAACCAGATTCATCGCGCGCTGCCAGACCACGAGGTCCCGATGCGAGTACACTTGTCGGCCGCTGCTTCCGTCCATCTCGCCGACAGTACTACATCACCCGAGCGTCGGGTGTCACTATCCAACTGACACCCGACACCTGACACCCGGCACCTCAAGATTTCGTCTCCTCAAAAAGCTTCTTCAGCTCATCCGGCATGGTTGGCAGGGGCTCTTTCGCCACTTCCATGCTCCCGTCCGCCTGCATCCTCAGGGCTACGTTTACCTTGCCCCACTCGGGATCCGTACCCTGGTAGTCGTCTCGCGTGTGGGCGCCGCGGCTCTCCTTGCGCTCGATGGCGGCGCGGGTAGCCGCCTCGGCCACGGTCAGCAAGCTCCGCAGGTCCATCGCCAGGTGCCACCCCGGGTTGTACTGCCGGTTGCCCTCGACCGTCGTGTGCTTCGAACGCTCTTTCAGCTCCTGTATCCTGGCCAGCGCCTGCTCCAGCTCGGACTGCGTGCGGATGATACCCACCAGGTCCTGCATCGATTCCTGGAGCTCCCTCTGGAGCGCGTATGGGTTCTCGCTGCCGTCCCGCTCGAAGTGGGAATTCATGTCCGCCACCACCGCTTCGACATCCGCAGGGGAGACATTGGGCAGGGAGCCCAGTCCCTTCGCGTACTCGGCCGCCCCCATCCCGGCGCGCCGCCCGAAGACAACGAGGTCGGACAGCGAGTTCCCTCCCAGCCGGTTTGCTCCGTGCATGCCGCCGGCCACCTCACCCGCCGCGAACAACCCGGGGACGGTCGAAGCCGCCGTATCGGCGTCGACCCGCACCCCTCCCATGGCGTAGTGACAGGTCGGTCCAACCTCCATGGGTATCTTGGTTATGTCGACATCCGCGAGCTTCGTGAACTGGTGATACATGCTCGGCAGCCGCTTGCGGATATCCTCGGCTGAGCGGCGACTGGCGATGTCCAGGAAGACTCCCCCGTGGGGACTCCCGCGACCCGCCTTGATCTCCGAGTTTATCGCTCGCGCCACCTCGTCACGAGGGAGCAGGTCTGGTGTGCGCCGGTTGTTCTTCTTGTCGTCGAACCAGCGGTCCGCCTCCTCCTCCGTATCCGCCGTCTCCACCTTGAAGAACTCCGGGATGTAGCGGAACATGAACCGCTCGCCCTCCGAGTTCCTCAGCGTGCCGCCTTCGCCGCGCACACCTTCGGTCACGAGGATCCCTCGGACGCTGGGCGGCCACACCATGCCCGTGGGGTGAAACTGCTGGAACTCCATGTCGATCAGGTCGGCGCCCGCCCAGTAAGCCAGCGAGTGTCCATCGCCGGTGTATTCCCAGGAGTTCGAAGTGATCTTCCACGCCTTTCCAACGCCGCCCGTAGCCAGCACCACGGCCTTTGCCTTGAAGACCATCACGTTCCCGCTTTCGCGTTCGTAGGCCACGGCGCCGCTGATGCGGTCGCCGTCCTTGAGCAGCCGGGCCACTGTCGTCTCCATGAAGACGTCCATGCCCTGGTGGACGGCGTGTTGTTGGAGCGTGCGGATCATCTCCAGGCCGGTGCGGTCTCCGACGTGCGCCAGCCGGTCATAGCGGTGGCCCCCGAATGGCCTCTGCGAGATGCGCCCGTCCGCCGTGCGGTCGAAGAGGGCCCCCCATCGCTCCAGCTCGTAGACGCGTTCCGGCGCCTCCTGGGCGTGGAGTTGGGCCATGCGCCAGTTGTTCAGCATCTTGCCCCCGCGCATGGTGTCGCGGAAGTGCACCTGCCAGTTGTCCTCTTCGTAGATATTCCCCATCGCCGCCGCGATGCCGCCCTCCGCCATCACCGTGTGGGCTTTGCCCAGCAGAGACTTGCAGACAAGCGCCGTCTTCGCGCCCAGCGCCGATGCCTCGATCGCCGCCCGCAGCCCGGCGCCCCCGGCCCCGACGACGATCACATCGTATTCGTGCGTCTGGTAATCGGCCATGGTCTAAAACCCCGACCAGGTGTTGAGGTCTGTGATGTGGCCGTTGGCCACCAGCCGGACGTAGACGTCGGCGCCGACGATCACCACCAGGCTGAGCCAGGCGTAGGCGCGATGCCTGAGGTTCCAGTCGGTCACGCGGTCCCATATCTTCTTGCGCGTCCTGGTGTAGGTGCTGCAGGAGAAGCAGTTCAGCCCCCCGCCCACAAAGTGCCGCAGAGAATGGCAGGAGAAGGTGTACATCATCAGCAGGAAGGCGTTGAGCACCAGGATCACCGAACCAACTCCGATGCCAAAACCCGTTTCGACGGCTTGCCCGTCGATGAACTCCTCGGTGTTATAGAAGCTCTTGAGCGCTCCGTACCAGAGGATTGGCACGAACACAAGCGCCCCATACATCGCGAAC
This sequence comes from Dehalococcoidia bacterium, assembly GCA_035702935.1. Lineage (GTDB taxonomy): Bacteria > Chloroflexota > Dehalococcoidia > SM23-28-2 > RBG-16-64-32 > DASSZB01. The sequence continues at coordinate 1,545 of DASSZB010000232.1, read as the reverse complement.
CGGTGAAGGTTGTTAACCCAGAAGGGCAGCACGCGCTCGCCCTGGTAGCCGTGCGTGGCGTCGTTAACCGAACAGGCCGGTGGGCTCAGGAACCACGACCGGTAATACGCGCGGCGATAGTAGTAGCAGGTTGCCCGGAAGGGCACCGGCCCCAGCAGGACGACCATCGCGGGCGAGAGAAAGATGCTGTCCTGCGCGCCGAATAGCTTGGGCTCGAAGACCGGCGAGACGTAGGGGCCGATCTCGAAGTCCCACTTGTCAAGAAAGATGCTCGCCCCCAGCCAGCCGAAAAAGATCGCCAGGGCGACGGCCGTAAGGGCCGGCTCAACCCACCAGGCGTCCTTTCGAAAGGTGGAAAAAATCCCGAGCTTGTGAGGTGGGCTGACCGTTGTCTCCGCTCTCGCCATGGGCGCCTCCACTCGGCTGTTGACCGCTGACCTATCAGCGTTTTCTTAAAACCGCCGCCATTCTATCAACGCTTCCTATTACGGGCAAACGGCTTCAGGCCCGTTCCCGGCGGGACTTTCGGCACCTAACCCGCCATCCTGTCGCGGGCCATCAGGATGCCCACGATGCTCTTGGCATCGCGTATTTCGCCCGTCTCTACCAGCCTGGCGGCCTCTGCCAGCGGGACGCGCTCCACGGTGATGTCCTCGTCCTCGTCGGCGTCGAGATCGCTCTGCTCCAGTCCCAGCGCCAGGAAGACGTGGATGAACTCCGTGCAGAACCCGGGCGACACGAAGAACCCGGCCAGCCTCTCGAGGTGCCCGGCGCGGTAGCCAATCTCCTCCTGCAGTTCACGCTGCGCCGCAGCCTCGATCTCCTCGCCTTCGTCGACGAGGCCGGCCGGCACCTCCAGCATCACGTCGCCCGTGGCCAGGCGGTACTGCCGCACGAGCACGACGTCGCCGTTCTCGTCGATCGGCACGACCGCCACTACCGGCGCGTGCTCCACGATCTCCCGCGTGGCCTCCCGGCCGTTGGGCATGAGGACGGTATCGACGCGAAGGGCCATGATGCGACCGTCGTACAGCCGCGTGCTTTGGAGGACGCGCTCGGGTTGCGGTGACTCGCGCGTCACTTCGGCGTGCTGATCCCGTTGAGGTCGAAGAGTTCCGGGTGGTCGGAGGCTCGCAGGATGCGCAGCCAGTCCAGCCGCTCGGCCAGCTTGCCCCAGTAGTCCTGGGGCGTGGAGAAGCGGATGAACCGCGCCACGTGGGGGCTGCGGCACACGGAAACCAACTCGCCGTTACCCAGCGGCCGGTCCACCTGCCCGTCTATGCTGACCACCGCCTCCATATCGGCGCTGACGTTCAGGTCGACCACCGTTTCCGGCGGCAGCACCAGGGGCCGCGCCGCCGCCAGGTGGGGAGCCACGACCGTCAGCAGGAGGTCCCGCGATTCCGGGTGCAGTATAGGGCCGCCCGCTGACAGCGAATAAGCCGAGCTTCCTGTCGCCGAGGCGACGATTACGGCGTCGCAGCGGTGCACCGCCAGGCGCGACCCGTCTATCGCGACGTCAACGTACACCGGCCGGCTCACGTT
>DASSZB010000126.1:0-2141 GCA_035702935.1 Dehalococcoidia bacterium | reverse complement strand
GTTCGAGCCCTTCGTCACCTTCAAGCCGCACGGGCTGGGGCTGGGTCTCGCCATCTGTCGGTCGATCGTCACCGCGCACGGCGGCAAGCTCTGGGCGAACAACAATGCGGAGGGCGGGGCCACCTTCCATCTGGTGCTCAGCGCCGAGCCCATATCGGCGGAGCACGCTGCGATGAGCAGCTAGTTATCTGGCGGACCGCCCCAGCGACTTGCCGACCATAAGGCGGAGCTGCCACGGGCGGTTGTGGGCGTCCAGGTCGTCGTAGACCTCGATCAGCGGGAAGGAGTAGCGCAGGTCTACCCCAATGAAGGTGTTGCTGCCCCTGACGGTGGCAAACTGGAACCCGAGCGGCCACCCCAGCTCCGTGGTCTCAGCCTGATCGCAGTCGAGCATCTCGGAGTCGCAGCCCGTCTGAAAGCCGAGGCTGAGGCCTGAGTACAGCCGGCCGCGCGTCTTGCCGTCCCTCAGCACGGTGACCGCGCCGATCGTGACCGGAAACTCGATGTAGCTGAGGTGGGTGCTCTCGTCGCCCTTCTGAATCCAGTTGGCTTCGGCCGTGATCGAGCTCCAGGACCTGTTGACGCCGACGAGGATCCCTACGGTGTCCGCCCAGCGCCCCTCGGTGTTGATGAAGCTTCCCAGGTCGCTGTGGACGAGGCCGCCGACGACGGCGGCGAACTTGCTGCCGGGTGCCTGACCGAAGGCCGCAGCGGGACCGGCGAGGACCGAAGCGGCCAAGAGCAGAGCTCGAGCGGTGGGGAGCATGGGAGATCCTCGGACCTAACGAAACGTCAGAGCCAGCTCGAACCGGTAGATCGTGCTGACCACGTTGTCGAGTGGGCCGGCCGGTGTGTCGATGGTCGCCACGGGAATCACGACGCTCGCGACCCGCGGAGTGAGATAGATCTCCTTGCCGAGCGGGAAGGCCCAACCGATCCCCGCCGTCACCCCCAGGCCGGTTTCGCCCCCTCGAACGCTCTCTCCTCCGACATCGAAGGAGTTCCTGATCCGGGAAAGACCGAGCCCCGCCTGCCCGAAGAAGCCCCCGGGCGGCGAGGGATACCACAGGACGACGGCCTGAACACCGCGGACATAGACGTCCTGATCCTCGACCGTCGCCTGCCAGAAGTTCAGCTCACCCCCGACCAGGACATTCCGGCTGACGACTCCGCCGACGCCGACGAATCCGCCGGCGCCCCAATGGCTGGTGATGTCCTCACAGCTCTCGCAGGACACCCGGTTCCGTGCTGGCCCACCGCCGGCGGACACCCACACGCCGCTCTGCGCGTCGGCCGACCCGGAAGCGACGACAGTCATCGCCAGTACCAGTGCGAGGCGGCTCCGCATCAGAACCTCCATCGCAGATACGCCTGGATCTCGGGCGTGTCCTGGGTGACACTGGGCAAGTTCCGGTAGTTGCTCCGCCGGTGATAGAACAACCCCTGGCCGCCGACGCTCATTCTTGGACTGAGGGGGACCGAGCCGTCGACCACCGCCTCGTGCAGGTAGTGGTTTCCCGCCAGGCCGTTCACGTTGTGGATCGTCTGTATCGCGTAGCTCAGCTTTGCGATCTGCAGCCCGCCACGGGAGAGGGTCCCGCCCAGCGAGATCCCCAGTCCCGGACCGTAGTCGTAGTCACGGTTCGGGCCATCCACGAACTCGGAGTTCACCGCCGCGAGGATGATGGCCTTGCCCATCAGCGTAGTGTGCAACCGCAGCCGGCTGCTCAGGTCGAACCGGGAGATCACACCGACATCGACGCTTTGGCCGCCCACCTTGAACGCGTCGGTGTTGTAGTAGTCGTAGTTCTGGGTGACGAGGAGGGCATGGCGCGGCCGCTCGCCGCCGTCCAGACGCTTCCAGTACAGCCTGCCGTAGGCCGTCAGGCGTCCGATGACCCGGGACTCCGCCGCGTTGAGCTGAGCGTTGAAGAGGAAGACGTCGAACGGCTTGGTGTAGGGTTGCTCGAATGGGTCGCCGTGCAGGAAATCGAAGGTGATGAAGGGATGGAAGCTGCCCTTGTCCAGCCCGGAACCCTTGTCCACGATGCGGAAGCCGGCCCGCATGGCGCCCCGCATGAGCTCCGGCGTGCGGTCAGGCGGATTCGGGCCGACCTCGTGCCAGTCGCCGAACAGGAACC
>DASSZB010000160.1:0-3044 GCA_035702935.1 Dehalococcoidia bacterium | reverse complement strand
CGCCAACCTGGTGAAGTACCCACCTCGCTTCGAGAAGCTGATCAACATGCTGCTGGGCCGCACGATAGTCGTGCAGGACACGGAGATGGCGGTGAAGCTGCTCAAGCGTGGGCTTGGCACCATCGTCACCGCAGACGGCATCGTCTTCCATCCCAGCGGCCAGATCACCGGCGGCCAGCCCCAGGCGGCCAAGCCGTTCATCCTGGCGTACGAGCGGGACCTGGAATCACTTCCGAAGGAGATCGACCGCATACAGCGGTCCCTCGCCATCACGGAGCGCGAGGCGGATTCGCTGCGCGAGCGCCTGCGCGACGCCGAGACGTCCCTGCAGGCGATCGTGCGACAGGCTGAGGACGCCCTCGACCACCGCACGTCACTCCAGGACTCTGTGGGGAGCAGCAGCCAGCGCCTGGCCCAGCTCCGCGGCGAGATGCGAGCGCTCATCGGCTCCCGCGCCGCCCTCAAGCAGCAGGGCGCGCTCGCGCAGGGCGAGATCGAGCGCCTCTCACGAGAACGGGAAGCCCTCCTGGCGGAAGCGAAAGAGGCGGGCGAGACCGCCGGCTACATCGAGAAGGCCAATGCCGTAATCATCGAGCGCCGTGGAGCGCTCGCCAGAGCCGTCAGCGAGGCTGCGGACGCGGTGGTGCATGCGGATGGGCAATTCCGTTCGCACGCGGTCCAGAAAGAGACGAGCGAGGCGGCCCTGGCTCGCCTCGAAGCCCAGACATCCGCCAAGACCGTTCAGTTGCGCGGCCTGGAACTGGAACTAAACACCCTCCAGGAGACGGCGACTCGCGAAGCCAGGGAGATGGAGGCGGCACGGCTGCAACTCGACGACTTCCTCGACACGGTGCTGCCCGGCCGCGAAGGCGCGCACCACCTGGAAGCCCGCCAGCGTGACCTGCACTCGCAGGTGCTCAGCTCGCAGAGCCGCATGTTTGAGGCGGAGCGCCATGTGCTCGAGGCCGAGAACGAAGTGAGGCGTTGGGAGATGGAGGTGGAGAACCTGGTCACCCGCATGGCCGAAGACGGTATGGTGGTGTCGCCGGACGGCGACGTCATGGCCCCGGACGCCGTGCAAACCCGGATCCCCTTCTGGTTGACGGCTGAGGGCGGGTCGGATGAAGGCCCCGGCGGCCTGAAGCCGATTACCGGAGGCGCCATTATCGACCCAGAGGCGCTGGGGAAAGAGATTGAGAGCCTGCGGGCGCAGCTCCGCCAGATCGGCCCCGTAAACGTCGAGGCGCTTGGAGACTACGAGTCCATGCGGGAACGGCACGACTTCCTGGCCGGCCAGGTGAGCGACCTGGAAGGCGCCGAGGAATCCCTGCACCGCGCCATCGACGAACTGACGAAGCTCATGCGCAAGCGCTTCGAGACCACGTTCGAGCTGGTGGCGAAGGGCTTCGAGACGAACTTCCACGCCTTCTTCGGCGAAGGCGGCCACGCCCGGCTGAAGCTGACCGACGCCAGGGAGCCGATGACATCCGGCGTAGAGATCGAGGCGCGGCCCCCGGGCAAGCGCACGCACAACCTGAACCAGCTCTCCGGCGGCGAGAAGGCCCTGACATCGCTCTCGCTGCTGTTCGCGCTCTTGCAGGCGAACCCATCACCGTTCTGCGTGCTGGACGAGGTGGACGCCATGCTGGACGAGGCCAACGTCGTCCGCTTCGCGGGGGCGCTCAAGAGCCTGGCGAAGCGCACGCAGTTCATCGTCGTCACGCACAACAGGCGAACGATCGAGGTAGCCGACAGCATCTACGGCATCTCGATGGCGCCCGACGCCGCTTCGCGGGTCCTGTCCATGCGCCTGGCGGACCTCACAGACCAGGACGCCGGCGTCGGATCCCAGAACTAGACTTCCGTACCCGCGAGACCAGAGAACCGGGGGCGGCAAGGGCCGCCCCCACGCCCCTCTCATCACGACCAGCTACCCCCGACCCGTCATCCGACCCCAAACTGTCATCCCGACGAAGGAGGGACCTGTCCGGGTACCAGGCGGCTGGCGCCGCGACGCCCGGGACACTGACAGGCGCTCGGAACGCGAGCCACATCCGTTATCCACATCCGCGTGGATAAGCGCTTGTGGATTTGTGGGGACGAGCAATTTATCTAGTACACATGGTGTATTTATGAGTATGCACGAGAATAGATGTAGAAATGCGCCATCAACGCGCCCTCTTGGACGGCTACCTGACTTCAACGCGTTGACAGCCTCCTGGATATGGGCGATGATGCGCTTGCTTCCCGAGCGACCTGGGAATCAGGACAAAGGGACTCACCAGAGCCGAGGGGTAACCCGGAGCGCCGGAGAGACCTGGAGGACCGAAACCCGCACAGGCCGGTCGGGAAGTGCTTTTTTGCCCCCTTCGGTCCACGCCTCCCCGCGCACCCGTGAGGGGGCAATTGCCTTCTCCGGTTGCCGCGGGCAACCGCCTCCCATATCATCGAAGCGATGAAGTTCTTCCGCCGCAAGCAAGAAGCCGAAACCCCTCCGGACCAGCCACCGGCACCACCCCAGCTCCCCGAAGAGCCGGACGAGCCTCCCCCGCCCGTCGCAGCCGACACCGAAGCAGCCGTTCCCGTCGGCCAGGCCGTGGAGCGCACGCGCAAGAGCTGGTTTGGCCGCATCGGCGGCATGTTCAAGCGCGGCCTCAACGACGAGCTGTGGGACGAGCTGGAGGAGACGCTGATCTCCGCGGACACCGGCGTGCAGACCACGCTGAAGATACTGAACGACCTCAAAGACCGCGTGCGCAAGGACAGCATCAAGGATCCTGACATCGCCCTCAATGCGCTCAGGGAAGATCTCATCAATATCCTGGAGGTTGACCGCGGGCAGGGGCGCATCTGGCACCGCAACGGCCAGCACGAGGACCTGCCAAAACCCGCCGTGATCCTCGTGGTGGGCGTCAACGGCACCGGCAAGACCACCAGCATCGGCAAGCTGGCCCACATCTACCGGGCGCAGGGCAAGAAGGTCGTGCTGGCCGCTGGCGACACGTTCCGCGCCGCTGCCATCGAGCAGCTCAAGCACTGGGGCG
>DASSZB010000159.1:0-5485 GCA_035702935.1 Dehalococcoidia bacterium | reverse complement strand
ACGGCTCCCGGTACCGCGGAAGATGCCCAAGACCTCGTTGAGCGTTACGGAGGCGTCGGAGTGGACGGGCTCATCGTCTCGGAGGGAGCCACCGTTTCCGGCGTCCCATTCCTTGAGCGCGAAGGTGTCGCCCGAGCGCTCATCGAAAGCGCCCATGGCTTGAGCGCTCCCGAGCCGGCTTAGACACCCAGAATTCCCTTGACCAGGAGACGGGCGGACAGTCCGAATAGAGCGACGCCCAGAAGCATTAGTGTGGTCCTGCCCTTCAGCCGGCGTGCTATCAGCGCCCCAATTTGCGCTCCTGGCACTGTGCCGGCGCCCAGGGCCAGCGCCTTCGTCAGCTGGTCGCCGCCAAGCGTGCCATTCGCGAGGTGCACGATGGTAGCCCCGCCGCTCATGAACGCCAGGATGAACTGCGATGTGGCGACGGCAAACTGCACCGGCACGTGCAACCACATGATCATAGCAGGCACGTGGATGGCTCCGCCTCCGATCCCAAGCAGGCTGGAAAGGAACCCGACGCCGACACTGAGCAGCACACCCTGCCATAGCCGGTACGCGTACTGGTACGTCCCTTCAGGGGTGACAAAGGAACGGCGCATGACCCCGCGTCCTCGCAACGGCGGTCGCACCCGCTGGGTCCGCCATTGGAGTGAAAGCAGGCCCAGACCCATCAGCAGGAAGGCGAATATCAGGATGAACACGCGCTCAGGCACCTCGTGCACAAGGAGAGCCCCGGCGACAACCCCCGGGGCCGAAGCAGCCGCAAAGATGGCACCGGTGAGATAATCGATTCTCCTCTGCCGGGCGTAGGCTATCGACCCGGAGGTGGTATTGGCCCAGACTACGGCGAGCGAGATGGCGGTGAACTTTTCGGGGCCGTAGTCCGGGTAGACGAAGAGTAGGATAGGGACAAGGATGAAGCCGCCGCCCAGCCCGATGATCGTGCCGTAGGTCCCAATTGCGAACCCGAGCAACGCCAGTCCTAGTAACTCAAGCCACACACAGACACCCGGCGATCTTCGACGTTGCCGGCGTGTTGCCCGGCCGTGTGCGCAAACGCGGCTTACAGGTGATGCTGCGCTCCCTCCCGTTCGTGTTCGGTTGCGCCGCTTCGGCGGCTGCGGCTATCCTAATTAGACAAGAACAGCGACCATTGATTCCACTGAAACGATTCCGGCGGCAGATTTAGCCCACTTCAAGTCATGCCATCTGAACCAGCGCCGCCACCTGACGACACACTCGCAAACCTTTCGCGCCGCATGCACCTACCGGCCACGCTTCTCAAGTTTCTGTTCGTCGGGATCCTGGCCTACGCCGTCAACCAGGGGGCACTTCTCCTTCTCTACGAGGCAGCGCCGATCTTTCCTGACAAGGACACGCGCGTCGACCTCGTCCTCTTCACCTACCCGGACGCTCGTTTGCTTATCACGTCGTTTATCGCTGTGCAGTGCGCCGTCCTGTTCAAGTTCGGGATCCACGAGCACTGGACCTTCCGCGACAGGCGCCGGGAGGGCGGGGTTATCACCCGATTTATCCAATTCAATCTCAGCTCATTTCTGAGCCCCATCATCAATCTCGGCGCTGTAAACATCCTCACTCCTCTGCTCGACATTAGCCCCTACGCCTCAAACACCATCGGCGCCGTTCTTGGGTTCGCCGTCAACTGGCTCCTCAGCGCTCATATAATTTGGCCGCACCGCCATCACGCCGCCGACACGCCGGCCGCCCCCTGATGGCATACGGAGACACAACCACAAACTTCCGCCTGCTCAACTTGTCCGTCTCGCTCGACGCCGATCGCCGGCGCTTGATCGCGATCGCCCTCGGAATCTTCCTGTTTACGTTCTTGGCCTACTACGTCACCGGCCCGGACTTCGATCTCCGTAGATTCGACGTTCAAAACGAGGGTACGCCATACGGACATCAGGTGAACCAGGCCAACAACATCCTCCACGGTCACCTTGATTTTGTGCCGGAACACACCCGAAACCTCGGAACGCTCGAACGCGTGATGTATGACGGCGAGGGCTTCTGCTTTAAGCCCGGTGACCCTGAAGCCTGGAGGGTGCCAGACGCCCGCTTCTCGCCCGACTGCAAGATCTACATGCAGCACTCCCTGGGTCCAGCGCTAATCGTGATCCCGGGAGTATTGGTCTGGGGCAACGGGCTCAACCAGGTCCTGGTCTCCATTATCTTCGGAGCGATGACCGCGCCGGTCGTATTTCTGATCTCCCGCCACCTCAGCGCCCGGTTGCGCAACCAGTTGTTAATGACGGCGCTGATGATGTTCGGCACCATCTTCTGGTGGGTAGCCTCCAACGGCGGAGTATGGTTCTTCGCGCATACCACGGCCACCTTCTTCATTTTCTGCGCCATCTTTTTCACGATAGGACGGCCAAACCCGTTCCTTGCCGGCGCGTTCCTCGGCGCGGCGTTTCTCTGCCGCCCAACCACCATCCTCACCGGCTTATTCTTCGTCGTAATGTTCTCGCCTCTGTGGCTGATGCCTCCGGAGGAAGGGAAGGCATTCTGGCAGCGTATTAGTCTTCAACCAGCCATCAACTTCGTTAGTGGGCTTGCACCGATGCTCTTCTTGGGCATGAGCCTGAATTACATGCGCTTCGACGACCCGCTCGAGACCGGTTACGGCTACACAGAACAGATGCACCAGGCCGAACTCCAGTTCGTGTATCCACACGGGCTCTTCGACATCAGCTACGTGGAGCGCCACCCGCCGGTTCTACTGGGACAGATGCCCATCTTCCAGGAAAACGGGCCCTACATTCTGCCCTCCTGGGCCGGAATGGCGATCTGGGCGACTACACCGCCCTTCTTCTATGCCTTCTTCACGACCCTCAAGAAGTTCCTCTGGGTAATGGTTGGCGGGGGCGCTCTCCTGAGCCTGGCGGCCTTCTTCATCCTCTCCAAGGCCGTAGCCCGGGCCTGGGATGGCGGCTGGGCAACCACCGACGTTCCGCTCGGCCTCGAGTATGCACCCTTCTGGCTGATGACGATCGCCGCCGCCGGGGCCGCCCTCTATTTTCGGGACCGCCTCTCAGCCGCTTGCTGGGCAGCCATCATTCCGACTGCGTTCTTTATCTCTACCTTCGCCGCCACCGGCTGGGCGCAATTTGGTTTCCGGTATGGGCTGGACTTCACACCCTTCCTCTGGCTCCTCGTGGCGAAGTCCATCGGAGATGATTTCCGCTGGCACCACTTGGCCCTGATGGGGGTCGCTTTCTTGGTCAACCTGATGGGCGTGCTCTGGGTATACCAGTTCGATCCCGATCATCTGAACGGTTGGACCTGGGTCAAGTTCTAGCGGAGTTACTCGACGCGCCGGCAAACGGCAATTAGGCTAAGCCCGACTGACCCACGAACCAGTATCCGCTCCAGCAACGCGAAGAGCGGGACCAGCGAGTCGAAAAGCCTGTACAGTCCCCGGCCGGGCGTGCTTCTTCCCAGGAGCTTCCCAGCGACGAACCAGCCCGGCAGGCCAAAGGCGTTAAAGCGAAAGAGCCGCTCAACCTTCCAGCCGGCCGATTCGAGGCGCTGGACGAACTCACCTCTTCCGTATCGCCTGTAGTGCCCGATCGCCCGATCCATCTTGTTAAGCAACCACGGATATGCCGGCACCAGCACCACCATGTTCCCGCCCGGACGTGTCTGCTTCAATAGGTTCCGCATCGCTGCCTGATCGTCGTCAATGTGCTCTAGAACGTTAAGACAGAGGACTGAATCAACCGGTTCGATCCCGGCGAAGGATTTCTCGTCCGTCAGGTCACCCTGGTGAACCGTGACCGCGCTGTTCGAGGCGAAGCGCGCGCGTATGCTTTCCAGGAATTGGGGCTCGGTCTCCAGGACGGCGACGCGGCGGTGGTCGGATACCAGGATCTCGGTGAAGGTGCCAATGCCGGCGCCCGCGTCCAGTACGGTCTCGCCCAGGTCCCTGCGCACAGTTCGGTACATCCAACGGGCGAACCCCGGCATCATCTGCTCCTGGTCGCGCAGCGCCCCCGGAAGTGCGTCGGACATGTCAGCCGAACCACTCGTCGGAGTCGGCCACAATGGGAATCCCACGCAGCACACCGAAAAGCAGCGCACCCAGTATCACTTCCACACCGCCGACGATCAAAGCCTGGGCCGCCGCCATCAACGCCAGCGGCGCGGGACTGGTGAACTCGCTCTCGGCTACGAGATACAGGTCTAACCCAAGGCCCGCCAGCAGAGAGAGGCCCCCGACTGTGAAGAAGAGCTCCATTCGCCGCGCCGGGCGTTCTCCCAGCGATCGCACGAAGGCGCCCGGATCGGCAACCACCCCGCGCTGCCAGTGCAACCACCGTGTCGCCAGCCCCAGGAAGAGTGCCGCGACAGCCGCAGGGACGAGGACGCTTCCGGCGAAGACGGCTTCCCAGCGCGCCGAACCCACGATGAAGTTCGAGAAAAACAACCCAGCTACGAGTAACCCGCTTCCCAGGATGAGTGAGAGGACTGCCGGAGTTATCAGGATCAGGTCTGCGCTATCGATCAGGATGAAGCGAATGATCCGCCAGCCATCACGCGGCCCGCTCAGCTTGCTCGGCGTCTGCCGCGCTGCGTAGGAAACAGGCACGTCGTGTATCCGCAAACGGTGCCGGCCGGCGCGGAGGCACATCTCGGTTTCCAGCTCGAACCCCGGCGAGCGGGGTGACATGCGGTTCCAGGCGTCCCGCCGGAAGGCGCGTAGCCCCGAGAGACAATCCCCGAACCAGCGCCGGGTGAGAGCGCTGATAATGCCGCCGATCAGGGGGTTCCCGATGTACCGGTGCAGGCGCGGCATCGCATCCCTTGCGATCTCTCCCCGCAGGCGGTTGCCGACGACCATGTCGTAACCCTCAACAAGTGGGTCGATGAGACGTTCCAGCTGCCGCAGATCATAGGTGCCGTCCGCGTCAGACAGGACTATGTACGTGCCTTTCGATTCCCTGATGCCCGTCCTCGTCGCGTGTCCTTTTCCTCGCTCCGAGGCATGGACTACACGCGCCCCCGCCTGTTTGGCGATCTCTTGAGAGCCGTCCGTGGATCCGTTGTCCGCGACAATGACTTCACCCTCCAGGCCCGCTGCTCGCAACCCCTCGAGCGCCTGCTTGACGCATCCAGCGACAGACACGGCCTCGTTCAGGCAGGGAATGATGACTGACACAGTGCGCCCGGGCGTCGACGTCGAGGCCCCCGAAGACGGCATATCATCGCTCGAGGTCAAGGCGCCACCTCAGTCATACTCTCGTTAGGATAAGGCGAGTCTTGATCCAAAGTCGAACAGCGCCACCCCGTTACGACCCGTGCTATACTCTGGCCGCCATGCCGGACGTCTCTCTCCCTTACGGCGACTCGGTGGTGCAGGTACAGCTTCCGGAGCGCACGCGGTTCGTCGGCGGCAGCGCCGGTTCCCGCATCCCGGCGGCGCCTGACCAGGCCGCGGCCGTCCGCGAGGCGCTGACCA
>DASSZB010000036.1:0-2946 GCA_035702935.1 Dehalococcoidia bacterium | reverse complement strand
AACCTCCAGGAGAACGTCTCCGGCGTGCGCGTCATCCAGAGCCTCTCCCGCGAGGAGGAGAACAGCCGCCGGTTTGACCGCGTGAACATGGACAACTGGAGCGCCAACGTCGAGGCGGGGCGCATCACCGCCGCCGTCATGCCGATGGTGGAGCTCCTGGTGGCGCTGGCCACGGCGCTGGTCGTGGTCTTCGGCGGGTGGCGCGTGCTCGACGGCTCGATGGGAGTCGGCGTCGTCGTGGCATTCGCGCTGTTCGTGCAGCGCTTCTTCGACCCCATCCGCGACCTCGTCCTGCAGTACACGCAGCTGCAGCGGGCGATGGCCGGCGGCCAGCGGGTGTTCGAGGTGCTGGACACGCAGCCAGAGATCGTGGACGCCCAGGACGCCGCTGAACTCCCCGACGTGCGCGGCGAGGTAGTCTTCGATCACGTGAACTTCGAGTACTTGCCGGACGTGCCGGTGCTGCGCGACATCAACCTGCACGTCAAGCCCGGCGAGACGATCGCCCTGGTGGGTCCCACGGGCGCCGGGAAGAGCACAATCACATCGCTCGTCGCCCGCTTCTATGACGTGACCGAAGGGCGGCTGCTGATCGACGGGCACGACATCCGCGACATCAAGCGGGAATCGCTGGCGCGGCGGCTGGGGATCGTCCTCCAGGACCCGTTCCTCTTCTCCGGCACGGTGGCCGACAACATCCGCTACGGGCGCCTAGAGGCGACTCCCGACGAGGTGACGCAGGCGGCGAAGACTGTGGGCGCGCACGACTTCATCAAGCGGCTGCCCCAGGGATACGACACGGTCCTTCACGAGCGAGGCCAGAACCTGTCCCTCGGCCAGCGGCAGCTCATCGCCTTCGCCCGCGCCGTGATCGCGGAGCCGCGCATCCTGATCCTGGACGAGGCTACGGCCAATGTGGACACGCGCACCGAGGTCGTCATCCAGCGGGCCCTCAAGCGCCTGCTGCAAGGCCGCACTTCGTTCGTCATCGCGCACAGGCTGTCCACGATCCGCGGCGCCGACCGCGTGGTGGCGATAGACGGAGGGCGGATCGTGGAGATGGGGACCCACCGCGAGCTGCTGGCCCACGATGGGCTGTACGCCCGCCTCTACCGGATGACGTACGAGCAGGGCACGGACGGGGACGGGCGGCAGCCGGGCCCGGCGACAGAACCAGCGCCGGCCGGGTAAGCGACTCAAGCTCGTTGCCGAGGCCTGGCAGACCTGAAGGTCTGCAGCTACGTGGGGCTGAGGCCTGGCAGACCTGAAGGTCTGCAGCTACGTGGGGAACGCGGCAGTGGGCGGAGCGCAAAAGAATCAGGGGCCCGTTTTCACGGACCCCTGACCGTTTTCAAAACCCTCGCGCTGATTAGCGGCGGCCGTAAGATGAAGACGGCTGCTTGGTGAAGCAGTCGCTGCAGTATACGGGCCTGTCGCCTCTCGGCACGAACGGCACCTGGGTCTCCTTGCCGCACTGAGCACACGTTGCCGGGTGCATTTCGCGGGGGGCACGGCCGTAGCCGCCGCCACCACCGCCGCCGCCGTCTGAGCGTCGTGCCTGGCGGCATGACGGACAGCGCTTCGGCTCGTTAGAGTAACCCTTTTGGGCGTGGTACTGCTGGTCGTCCGCTGTGAACACGAACGAAGCTCCGCAGTCCTGGCAGGTGAGGTTCCTGTCTTCGTACATTCAGGTGGTCTCCTTTCTTTCGTAGTTGGCTACGATTTGGCCACCTGAGGTACTACCAATTCTGGAGGTGCTTCTGGCGGGATAAGCGATCGCCACGCAGATAGGGTAACACACTTCCGGAGCGCGTGGCGGGAACGGGTGTCTCTGTTAAACTATTCGCACAAATGACGCCGGCCCGGCGCTGAGGGAACGCCCCGAACGGAAGATCACATGACTTGCGATAACCATCGACGCCTCGAAATACCGATGCAGCCGGTCCCCAAGCAGGACCCACGCGAACGCGTCAAGAACTGGGACGAGTCGTTCCTCGGATACGCACTCGACTCGGCCGTCATCGAGGCTGAGCGCTGCATCCACTGCCCCACGGCCCCTTGCCAGGAGGCGTGCCCGACCGGCAACGACATCCCGCGGGCGTTCTCGTTCCTGGAGAAGGGCGACGTCTTCGGGGCAGCGAACGTATTTCGCGAGACCAGCAATCTTCCGGAGATGTGCGGCCGCCTGTGCCCGCAGGAGGTGCTGTGCGAGGGCGCCTGCGTCGTGGGCTTCGCCATACGGCCTGCGCCGTACGGGAAGCAGCCGCCGGTGTCCATCGGCAAGCTGGAGTCGTTCATCGCCGACTACCAGCGCAAGAACGGCGGCGTGCCGATGCCGGACTTCCCGCCGGACACCGGGAAGAAGGTAGCGATCATCGGCTCAGGGCCGGCGGGCCTGGCGGTTGCCGAGGAGCTGCGGAAGCAGGGGCATACCTGCACCGTGTTCGAGTCGTGGCCGGTGCCGGGTGGGGTGCTGCTCTATGGAATCCCGAACTTCAAGATGCGCAAGGAGATCCTGCAGGACAAGCTGGACTACCTCCAGCGCATGGGAATCGAGTTCGTCTGCAACACTGTCATCGGCCGGGACGTGTCGATCGACGGGGTGCTCGAGGAGTACAACGCCGTGTTCCTTGGCACGGGAGCGCCCGTGGGGGGGCGCATGAAGATAACCGGCGAAGATATGGAGAACATCTTCCAGGCCACGGAGTTCCTCGTGCGCGGCAACCTGGAGCCCGACCAGCTACCGGAAAACATGCGGCAGCCGCTGGACGTCAGCGGCAAGAACGTGCTGGTCGTCGGTGGCGGGGACACGTCGATGGACAGCGTGCGCACGGCAATCCGCCTGGGCGGCGCGCAGGTGACGTGCATGTACAGGCGCACGGAGGCCGAGCAGAAGGGCCGCGAAGAGGAGCGCAAGCACGCCCGGGAAGAGGGCGTCGACTTCAT
>DASSZB010000111.1:0-6407 GCA_035702935.1 Dehalococcoidia bacterium | reverse complement strand
AAGGCGCTGTCGGATGTCAGCACTGGCTCCGGGACTCGTGTCTCCGTCACATTCAGACGCCGTTTCCAGCACTTCCAGGCAGAGCATCCCGTCCGGATCGAACGGCGGCGCCCCCGGGACCGGCGATGGGCCGGGCGTGGGTGACGGACCAGGCGTCGGCGTGGGAGTCGCCGGTGCGGGCGTGGGAGTCGGCGGCGGTGTCGGAGGCGGTGTTGGCGCCGCCGGTGTTGGCGTAGGGGTCGGCAGGTTTTCGCAGGTCGAGGAGACGGCAAGGAATCCCGCGTTAACCGTATCCGGGATGAAGTCCGTGTTTGTGGTGTCGAGATGAATTGCCTCAGAGAGCCCCACCTCGTACACACCGGGTGCTGCATCGGGGCTGATCGCGAGCGTCAGGCGCGCCAGGACTCCGGATCCGCTCTCGGATGCGTTGGTCTCGAGGTCCAGCACTCCAACTAAAAACTGGCCGTCGCTGTCCGGGGTTGGATCGCTCACGTTGAAGATTGAACTCCCCGGAATCGCCGCCAGCAGGAACGCAACGTCGAGGCCGTCCACCGTCACGACTCCGGGGGGCGAGTTCACGGAGAAACTGAACCCAATCATGGGGTTCGCGGCGGGTATGTCGACTGCCGTAACGTCGATATTCGCGCTGGCGCCTGGTGACGTGACAATGCAGTCTTCGCGTGACGCCAGCACTGTCGCCGAATTCCCGGCGGTATCCATGTCCACCGACATGGCAGACATTCCACCGGCGTGACTCGCCTCTGTGCGGTGCCTCCCGCTCAACAGAAAAACGAGCAACAGGACAAGAATCAAGGAACCGGCCGCCGCGACGGCGGCACGAATGACCGAAGAGCTTCGCATCACGCCCCCTTTTCTGCTTCCCCCAGTCGCAAGAGAAAGCGGCGGGCTCTGGTGGTCTGGTGCCTGTGATTATAGACCCGGCGGGCGGCCTGTCAACTGGGGTGCGTGCACATGCTGGGCCGGCCAGATTTTCTGCTTCGTCTTCCGCCGATCGGTAGACCAGCCCTGCGTGGGTCACCCTCCGTTACTGAGGCATACGGACGAGGCCATCCGGCCTTTGGTACCCGGGCTACGCGTCCCGCAGCGGCGTCGCCACCAGCCGCGGCTTCTCTGCCGCCTGCTCCGGGTGCAGCGCCGCGTTGAGCACCTGGTCGACGTGGTCCACGAGCACGATCTGCAGGTCGCGCTTCACTTCCTCCGGCACGTCCAGGAGGTCGTTCTCGTTCTCCCGCGGGATGATCACGCAGCGGCTGCCCGCCCGGTGTGCGGCCAGCACCTTGTCGCGCACCGCCCCTACCGGCAGCACCTTCCCCCGCAGGGTGATCTCGCCGGTCATCGCCACTTCCTTCCGCACCGGCCGCCGTGTCATCGCCGATATCATCGCCGTCGCCATCGTCACGCCCGCGGAGGGCCCGTCCTTGGGTATCGCCCCCGCCGGCACGTGGATGTGCAGGTCGTTCTTGTCGAAGAAGGCCAGCGGCACGTTTATCGCGGAAGCGCGGGACCGGGCGTAGGTCAGCGCCGCCTGCGCCGACTCCTGCATGACCTCCCCCAGCTTGCCGGTGAGAATCAGCCTCCCCTTGCCCGGCACTACCGTCGTCTCCACAAACAGCACGTCACCGCCCGTCATCGTGGCCGCCAGCCCGGTGGCCACGCCCACCTCGTCGGCCTCGCCCGCCAGCTCCCAGCGGAAGCGCGGTGGTCCCATGAATTCCTCGAGGCCCTCCTCGTTTACCACCACCTCGTCCGTCTGACCTTCGGCGATTCGCCGCGCAATTCCACGGCAGATGCCGCCCAGCTCCCGCTCCAGGTTGCGGACGCCCGCCTCCCGCGTGTACGAGCGGATCACTTCCTGGATCGCGCTGTCAGTCACTCTCAATGCCTTCTCCGGAATGCCATTCTCGATCATCTGGCGCGGCAGGAGGTACCGCTTGGCAATCTCCAGTTTCTCGTGCTCCGTGTAGCCGGGCAGCTCGATGGTCTCCATGCGGTCCAGGAGGGGAATCGGGATGTTATCCCGCACGTTGGCCGTGGCGATGAAGAACGTCCGCGAGAGGTCGAACGCCACGTCCAGGTAGTGGTCCGTGAACGTGCTGTTCTGCGCCGGGTCCAGGACCTCGAGCAGCGCCGAAGAAGGGTCGCCCCGGAAGTCCGTGCCCAGCTTGTCCACCTCGTCCAGCATGATCAGCGGGTTCGCCGACGCGGCGCGCTTGATCTCCTGGATGATGCGTCCGGGCATGGCCCCCACGTAAGTGCGGCGGTGCCCCCGGATCTCGGCCTCGTCCCGCACGCCCCCCAGCGAGATGCGGATGAACTTCCGGCCCAGCGCCCGCGAGATCGACTGGCCCAGCGATGTCTTGCCGGTGCCCGGCGGCCCCACGAAGCAGAGGATCGGCCCCCGGGTCTCCCCGCCCTTCAGCTTGATCACGGCCAGGAAGTCCAGGATGCGCCGCTTCACCTTCTCCAGCCCGTAGTGGTCTTCGTCCAGTATCATCTCCGCGCGCTTGATATCGAGGTGGTCCTCCGTGGTCTTGTCCCACGGCAGGTCCGCCAGCCACTCCAGGTACGTCCGCGCCACCTGGTACTCCGGCGAGACACTCGGTATCGAGCTCAACCGCTGCAGCTCCCGGTCCGCCTCCTTCTGGGCCGCCTCGGGCAGGCCGGCCGCCTCCAATCGCTCCTTGAGCTCCGAAAGCTCCGGCGTGATCTCACCCTCTCCCAGTTCCTTCTGGATCGCCTTCAGCTGCTCCCGCAGGATGAACTCCCGCTGCCGGCGGTCCAGCTCCCCGCGCACGCCTGCCTGGATCTCCGATTGCACCTCCAGCACTTCCGCTTCGTGGTTCAGCAGGTCAAGCACGAAGGCCAGGCGTTTGTTGACGTTGAGCTCCGCCAGGACGGCGTACCGGTCCTCGGTCTTAAGCTGCAGGTTCGCCGCCACAAAGTCGGCCAGCGCCGATGGTTCCGTCATGCTCGTCACCGAGCCGGACAGCTCGTTCGGCATCGTCTCCGTGAGCGATGTCACGCGCTGGAAGGCGTCCACCACGTCTCGCATCTTCGCTTCCAGGTCCGGGTTGCGCTCAACGGTGTCTTCCAGCCGTTTCACCCGTCCCATCAGCAGCAGTCCCTCCACCTCCGTCCCCTCCAGTTCGATGCGGGCGATTCCCTGCAAGATGGCGTGCACGCTGCCGTCCGGCGCCTTCACCATGCGCACGATCGATGCCGCCGTGCCGGTTTCGCGGGGCCCTCCCTCGTGCGAGCCACCGCTCGTCAGTTCCTGGGAGAAGACGCCAAGCACTTTCGTCTCGTTCGCCGCCGCCAGGTCGATGGCCTGGATATCACGCGGCTCGGTGGCCAGCACCGGCACGAGCTGCTGCGGGTACATGACGTTCGCAGCGCTCAGGATGACCGGGATGCGCTCCGGGATCGTCTCTTGCGGCGTATCCGGGCGCCGCTCCTCAGGCTGCGGCTCCGGCGTCTCATTCTGCGCGTTCAATTGCACCCCCAGCTGCTGACGCGGAGCCGGCAGGGCATGTCAGCGGGCAACGATCCGAAGATGGCGGTTCCCGTGCGTGCCGGTCTTCGGCAAAACCACTTCGAATATCCCGTCCCTGTACGCCGCCGCCGCGGCCTCCGCGTCCACTTCCGAAGGCAGCAGCAGCTCCCGGCGGAACGCGCCGTGCGCGATCTCCATCTGTGAATAGCTGCGCTGCGGCTTCCCGTGCAGCGGCCGCCGCTGGCCGCTGATGATGAGCGTGCGGCCCTCTATCTCCAGCTCCAGCTCTTCCCCGGAGATGCCCGCAATCTCGATGATCACGATTACTTCGTCCGCCGTCTCATACACGTCGGCGGCAGGTTCCATGTAGGGCGCGCAGAAACCGGGACTCCCGGGGCCCCCCAGGACCTGCTTGTAGGCCTTCTGCATCCGCTCCCGGATGTGCTCGAACTGGGAGAACATATCGGCGGCTTTTTGCGTCATCGGGCCAACCTCCCGGAGCTAATCCGCCTCGGCGATCAGTTCCACTTCCACGGCGATGTTCATCGGTAGCTCGGCGACACCAACGGAACTCCGGGCGTGGACGCCGCGCTCACCAAACAACGATACCAGCAGACCCGATGCCCCGTCCATGACCACGTGCTGCTGATCGAAGCCCGGAGCGCTGTTCACGAACCCCATGACCTTCACGATCCGCTTCACGCGGTCCAGGTCCCCCAGTTCTTCCTCCAGCGCGCTCAGCAGGCCCAGCACACACAGCCTCGCACCCTCTTGCGCCCTCTCGATGCCCACGTCACCGCCCACCTTACCGGTGATGAAGCCGCCGGTCAGCGAACCCGGGCCCGCGCCGGACGCGAACACGAGCTTCCCGCTGCGCACCGCGCCCGCATAGTTGCCGGCTGACCGCCGCGGCGGCAGCTCAAGGCCCATCTCCGCCAGCTTGCGTGACACCTCGCCCACGCCGCTACTTCTCTTTCGGCTTCCCGGGGGAGGCGCCGTTCCCGCCCTTCGGCTTCGGCTTCTTCGCCCCGTTCGTCGTCTTGATCTCCGCGCCCGTGGGCAGAGCGTCCACGGCGCTGAAGTCACGCCTCATGTCGATTACCGCAATTGCCGCCACCCGGTCGTCGCTGCCCACATCCATCAGCGTCACGCCCTGAGTGGGACGTCCCTGCAGCGAGATGTGTGCCATTGGCGTCCGCAGGACCACGCCGCCGTTGGAGATCAGCATCAGCTCGTGCTCCACCTCCACCATGCGCGCCGCCATCAGCAGCCCCGTCTTGGGGTTCGTCTTGAACGTGATCACGCCCTGGCCTCCGCGGCCTTGCAGCGGGTAGTCCTCCACCGGCGTCCGCTTGCCGAAACCAAACTCCGTCACCACCAGCAGCGCCTGGTCCTTCTTCGCGATGTCCATGCCCACCACGCTGTCGCCGGAGGCCAGCCTGATTCCGCGCACGCCGCCCGACTGCCGGGATGCCGCTCGCAGCAGCCCGACCTTGAACTTCAGCGACTGTCCGCGCGCCGTCACCATCAGCGCCTCGTCCTCGTCTCCCGCCAGCCGCGCCGAGACGAACTCGTCGGCCGGCTCCAGGTCCATCGCGTTCAGGCCGTCGCGGCGGACCTTGGCGAACTTGCTCAGCGGCGTCTTCTTCACCTCTCCCAGCTTCGTCGCCATGATCATATAGTCGTGGTCCATGTCCTGCGGCATGCGGACGACGGCGGTAATCCGTTCCTTCTGGTCCATCGTGAAGAACCCGTGCACTGACTCCCCGCGCGCCTGTCTCGACTCGTCCGCGATCTCGTATGTCTTCACCTGGAAGCAGCGCCCCCGGTCAGTGAAGAACATCACCTTGTCGTGTGTGTCCGCCACCACCAGGTGCCGCACCGCGTCGTTTTCTCGCGTCTTCATGCCGATGATGCCCACCCCGCCCCGGCGCTGCGCGCGGTACGTGCTCAGCGGCACCCGCTTGATGTAGCCCCGTTCGGAGATAGTGACCACGACATCCATGTGCGCCACGAGGTCTTCCTCGGAAAAGTCCTCGGGCTCGCTGTCCATGATCAGCGTCCGCCGCTCGTCCCCGAACTTCTCCTTCAGCTCCACCGCGTCGTCGCGGATCAGGAAGTCGATCTTGCGCGGGTTCGCCAGCAGGTCTTCCAGGTAGCCGATCGTCTTGATCAACTCCCCGTACTCCTCCTGGATCTTTTCCCGCTCCAGCTTCGCCAGGCGGCGTAGCTGCATGTCCAGCACCGCCTGCGCCTGCCGGTCCGACAGGTCGAATGGCTTCGCCATCAACTTCTGCTTGGCGTCGTCGGCGCTGGCCGCGCCGCGGATCGTCTTGATCACCTCGTCCAGCATGTCAATGGCCTTCAGCAGGCCCTCGAGGATGTGCGCGCGCTCCTTCGCCTTCTCCAGGTCATACTCGGAGCGCCGGCGGATGACCTCCCGCCGGTGGTTGATGTACGAGTCCAGGATCTTCTTCAGGCTGACCGTGCGTGGCTGGCTGTCCACGAGCGCCAGCATGTTCACGGCAAACGCCGACTGCATCGCCGTGTGCTTGTACAGCGCGTTCAGCACGGCCCCCGGCTGCGCCTCCCGCTTCAGCTCGATGACGATGCGCATCCCGTGCCTGTCCGACTCGTCGCGCAGGTCGGCGATCCCCTCGATGCGCTTGCCGCGGACCAGGTCCGCTATCTTCTCAATCAGCGCCGCCTTGTTCGTCTGGTAGGGCAGCTCGTGCACCACGATGTAGTGCCGCCCCTTGGACGTCTCTTCGATCGAAGTCCGCGCCCGCACAACGATGCGGCCCTTGCCGTCCGCGTATGCCGTGCGGATGGCGTCCCGCTTCTCGGTCACGGGCCCCTCGCCGTTCGTCGCCGGTAGGCGGACGGTCTCGTA
>DASSZB010000340.1:0-12210 GCA_035702935.1 Dehalococcoidia bacterium | reverse complement strand
CTGACCAATGAAGGCGTCGCCATTCACAACATGCGCATCGCGGGCGAGGACGGCCAGTACAACACCGGCGACGACGCCTCATCCGACCCCGGCCTGATATCGGGTGGTGGGACCGCGACCCTGGAGTGGACCGCGCCGGATTCGCCGGGAGAAATCAATTTCCAGTGTGATTTCCATCCCACCGACATGAAGGGCGTCATTACCGTCGAGTAAGCCTCAAGCAACCCGGGAAATTCTAAGGCGGGCCAGTGGCCCGCCTTCGCTGTCGGTGCGCCGTTAGTGCGGCTGGGTCAGGCCCATTTCCGCCAGCTCATCCTCCACCTCGTGCCAAGCGGGCCCCTTCGACTCGGACTGCTCGCGTTCGTACCAGCGGAAGAACGCTACGCCGATGAACGCCCACAGTATCAGGCTCCCCACGAGCTTCATGACAAGCGCGCCGATCTGCTGGTCTTCCACGGGGTCGAGGCCCCAGATGCGAGGCGCGTTGCCGTAGAAGTCGTAAACCGCGGTCTGTGAGAACGTGATGAACGACCCGATGACCGCGGGAAGAAGGGACTGGACGAACAGGTAGGCCATCTGCAGGGGGTAGGAGAGGCGCGGCAGTTCCGGCACGTTGCTCAGCACAGGCCACCACATCATCATTCCGGACACCAAAAGCGCGGCGTGGACCACGAAGTGGAACCAGTGCTCTTCCAGCGCATAATCCACGACGTGAGGCAGGTGAGTGACCACGATCAGGAAATTGAAGACACCGAAGGCCACCAGCGGGGCCACAAGGAACTTTGCCACCGGCATTACCCCTCGCCGGCGCAGGAGCGCCTGCCAGAACCAGGCCGGGATGCCCGCCAGGAACAGGGGCGGCGCCACCAGCGTGATCAGCAGATGTTGGAACATGTGCATGCTGAGGAGGTACTCCTCGCTCAGATCGTGCACCGGGGACCCGGCGGCCACGTAAATTGTCAGGACGCCCAGGCAGTAAGCGATAACCTGTCCCTGGGGCACACGTCCCGCGTCAGAGATGCGCGGCCGCAGCTCCGTGATTACGTAGAAGTAGCCGGCAAGAAGGACCACGCAGAGCAGCAGGACGTCGACATGAAGGTGCCAGTCAAGCCATTCGTACCCGCCGATGTTTTCGATACCCACCGAATCGCGTCTCCCCGGCGAAGCCGCCGGCCGCCCTTATACGAGCTTACCGTGCAATGTGGCCAGCGCCACCATGAAGATGGTCAGCGCCAGCAGGAAACCACCAACGAAGAGCTGGCTAAAGAGCCGGTTGTCGAATTTTAGATGCATGAACCAGAGGACAACCAGGCTGAACTTGAGCGCCGAAAGGCCTATGAGCATCACTACCAGCAGACTGTGGGAGAGGTCGATGTAGTAGAGGCCGACCTCGATTGCCGTGATCACGGCCAGCACGACACCTATCTGGACGTACTCCAGCGCGCCCGGGTGTGCGTGCGCTCCCGGCCCGTGAGGTGTCTCAGGGGTCGCTTCCTCCGGCTTGATTTTGCGATAGTCTGCCAGCGTCATAGTTCCTCCGCTACGGCTGGATCAGGTAGATCAGAGTAAAGATGACGATCCAGACGATATCGACGAAGTGCCAGTATAGTCCGGCCAGCTCAATGTGCAAGCTCTCGGACTGCGTGATCTTGCCTTGAAGGGTCATGACGAAGAGAGATAAGAGTATCAGGATCCCCACCGTCACGTGCGCGCCGTGGAATCCCGTCAGCACGAAGAAAGTCGTGCCGAACAGGTTCCGGTCGAGCGTGAGTCCGTGGTGGTAGAACTCCGTGAACTCGTACGCCTGACCGCTGATGAACAGGATCCCGAGCGCGGCCGTGGTGAAGAGCCAGATCTGCAGTCCTCGCCTGTCCCCTCGCTGAATTGAGGCAAGCGCCAGGACCATGCTCACCGAACTCATCAGCAGCACGAACGCGCTCACCGAAGTGAACGGGATGTCGAACAGGTCGTCGGGGTATGGCCCCTGCACGCTGCGGTCCCGATAGAGAAGATACGCTGCGATCAGGGAGCCGAAGAACAGGCATTCCGAGGCCAGAAAGACCCACATGAGGAGCTTCCGGTTGTCAATGCCCGTTGAAGTTTCAAACTGGTGTCCGGAAACGACGGCGTGGTCCATCTCAGGCGCTCTCCTCGGTGGCGGGTTCCATCGCCCAGCCATACAGCCCAACCAGCAGCAGGGCGACGCCGACCGGTACAAGGGCGGTGTGGTATATCAACCCCGTCGCTATGACCGGGAATCCGCTCGAGGCTATGAGCGGGAAGTATGACGGCGAGGGCATGTGGATGTCATGGCCGTCGTGCTCCTCGTCATCCACCGCAGCACCGGCAACGATTGGGATGGGCCGGCCGGCCTCGTCCTCGGTGTACTTGCGGTGCCAGAAGTCGTCCAGCGAATGGACGTGAGGAATCTCCTTGAAGTTGTAGTGCGGTACTGGCGAGGGCAGCGACCATTCCAGCGTCCTCGCGTCCCACGGGTCGCTCCCGGATTTCTCACCGCGCATGATGCTCAGAACCAGGTTGACGAGGAACACGGACACTGAGAACGCAATCACGAAGGCGCCGATCGTCGCGATGAGGTTCCAGGTGTCCCAACCCTGGCCCTCGGAGTAGGTGTAGATGCGACGCGGCATTCCCAGCAGGCCCGACATGTGCATCGGGAAGAAGGTGAGGTTGAAGCCGAGCAAGAGCGTCCAGAAGTTGAGTTGCCCCAGCTTCTCGTTCATCAACTTTCCGGTGAACTTCGGGAACCAGTAGTATGCGCCACCAAACAGCGCGAAGATGGCGCCACCAAAGAGTACATAGTGGAAGTGCGCGACGACGTAGTAGGTATCCTGCTGCTGGTAGTCCGACGGGACCATGGAGTGCGTGATTCCGCTCAACCCGCCGATCGTGAACATGCCGACAAACCCCACGGCGAATAGGAGCGGCGTGCTTATCTTGATCGCGCCTCCCCAGAGCGTCGCCATCCAGTTGAAGATCTTCACGCCGGTGGGCACGCCGATCATGATCGTCGACACCCCAAACGCAGCGTTGGCGACGGTACCCAGACCCGTCGTGTACATGTGGTGTACCCAGACGCCCCAGCTCATGAACCCGATGGCCACCCCGGAGAACACCACGAACGGGTACCCGAAGAGCGGCTTGCGCGCGAACGTCGGGAGTATCTCCGACACTATGCCCATGGCCGGCAGGATGAGGATGTATACCTCAGGATGGCCAAACAGCGAGAACATGTGCTGCCACAGCAGCGGGTTGCCGCCGGCGGCAGGGTTGAAGAAGTTGGCGTCGAAGAGCCGGTCGAACATCAGCTCGAAGAGAGCGACGGCGATGACAGGCATGGCGAAGACGATGAGGAACGACGTCACGAGCGTCATCCAGACAAAGAGCGGCATCCGGAAGAGGCTCATGCCCGGCGCCCGCATGTTCAGGATGGTGACGATGAAGTTGAAGCCACCGGCCAGGGAGGCGATGCCCAGAATCTGTAGGCCGAAGATCCAGAAGTCCACGCCGTGGCCATCGGAGAATTTCGTCGAGGTGAGAGTGGAGTATCCGAACCAGCCAGTGTCCGGCGCGCCCAGTTCCCCCTGGAAGATGTTGCCGCCGGTGAAAAAGCTGGCGTTTAGGAAGATGCCGCCCGCCAGGAACGTCCAGTAACTGAAGGCGTTGAGGCGGGGGAACGCCACATCCCTCGCTCCAATCATCAGGGGCACGAGCAGGTTAAAGAAAGCGGCTGAAAGCGGCATCACGACCAAAAACACCATGGTCGTGCCGTGCATCGTGAAGATGCGGTTGTACTGGTCCGGGTTGAGGAATTCTGATTCAGGCGTTATCAGCTGGATGCGAATGAGAAGCGCTTCGATACCACCGAGAAGGAAGAAGAAGAACGCGGTGAAGCCGTAAAGGACGCCGATGCGCTTGTGGTCGACGGTGGCCAGCCAGCTCCAGATGTTATTTCCGGTGGCCGCTTCCCGCGCGGAGCGCAGCGCTTCCGACAGTCCCGACCGTCTTTGTCCGATAACAGCCGCCATCTAGTTTACCCCGTCAGGATGAGCCGCCGGGATGGCGCCCGCGGCGTCACTCGATGTCTTGATACCGGCGAGCTTTTCGTCCACCCAGGCGTCAAAATCTTGCTGGCTCAGCGCCTCGGCTACCAGCTTCATGAGTGCGTGGTCTTTGCCGCAGAACTCGGCGCACTGGCCGGACCAGGCACCTGGCTCGTCAGCCTTCAGCCAGAAGCGGTTGTGGCGAGTGGGCACGGCGTCAAGCTTCCCGCCGAGCCGGGGAATCCAGAAACTGTGAATGACGTCGAGGGATGTCACGTTGAAATGGATCCTGCGCCCGGCAGGGAAGACAAGGGGATCTCCCGGTGCGCTCTTTAACGGTTGCCCGTCCGGGCCCTGCACCTCAGGGTATTCGAAGAGCCATTGCCATTGCACGCCCGTCACGTTGACGATGAAAGCGTCGTCTTTGGGTTCCTCGCCAAGTTTGAATAGAAGCGACATCATGGGCACGGCCAGGACCAGGAGGAGGAGCGCCGGCGCTATCGTCCAGGCCAGCTCCAGGCGCGTATTCCCGTGAACCTGCGCGGGCACCTCGTCGTCGCGGCGGCGGCGGAAGCGAAGCAGGATCACTACGAGACCAAGCTCCACCAGGATCATGACGCCGATGGCCGGCCACATGGCCAGGTAGAAGAGGTCCCGCTGGTCGCGCGCTACTTCGCCGTCAGCCGCGAAGGTGTTCTGCGGCGTGTCCGTGTCACAACCTGAAAGCAGTAGGGCCAGCAGCCCCAGTAGCAGCGCAGCATAAACCGCCCGCGACAGTGTTGAGCGATTAATCCTCATGAAACCCCGAACCCAAGCTTGCCGAATATGAACCATTGCCACCATCGCGGAGGCTCAGTTCGCCGCTATGATGTGCCATCACCGCGCATTAAGTCAAACACACCAGTAGGCGGTCAGGAGAGGAGGCCATCGACACCGATAGCGACGAAAAGGAGGCCCAGATACACGATGCTGTAGCGGAAGAGCGCCCCGGCAGACTTCGGCGAACCGTCTCTCCAGAGCCTGGCGGCGTAATACACAAAGAATCCACCCAGCACGGAGGCCACGGCCAGGTACAACAACCCGGCCCCGCCGACGACGCTTAGCAGCAGCGACAGGCCGACCAGAGCTAGCGAGTAAAGCAAGATCTGCCGCTTGGTCTCGTCCCGCCCGGCGACAACCGGGAGCATCGGGACGCCGGCGCGTTCGTAGTCCTTGCTGTAGTTGATGGAAAGCGCCCAGAAGTGCGGCGGCGTCCAGGCGGTGACGATAGCGAACATGATCAGCGGCGCGAGTGCGATCTCGCCGGTGACGGCCGCCCAGCCGATGACGGGGGGCATGGCCCCGGCGGCTCCACCGATCACGATATTCAGCGGTGTGGTGCGCTTGAGGATGAGTGTGTAGATGACGACGTAGAAGGCGAAGGCCCCCAGCGTAAGGCTGGCGGCGAGGAGGTTGACCGCCAGTTCCAGGAACAGGAACCCGGCCGCTCCCATCACCATGCCGAAAACCGCCGCCTTCTCGGGCTCGATGTGGCCTGCCGGCACAGGCCGGCCGCGGGTGCGCCGCATCAATTCATCGATGTCGCGGTCGAAGTACATGTTCATTGCATTGGCGCCGCCCGCCACCACGGACCCGCCAAACACCGTCGCAAGCACCAGCCAAAGAGAAGGAACCCCTCCATCCGCCATGATCATTGCGGGGACGGTTGTTATGACCAGGAGCATCACGATGCGCGGCTTTGTGAGCCGGACGTAAGCCCAGATAGTATCCGAGAGGTCGCGTGCGACCCGGGTTGTGGTCGCCTTAGCCTTGGCGTTGAGCATCTAGAGGACTGTCCCTGCTTTCTCGCGTGGGTTCAGTAGGCGGTACATTACGGCGAACACTAACACGCCCCAGGTCGCAGACGCTAGAGCCAGGTGCATGATGCGCAGGGATGTGGCCAGCTCCAGCCAGACGTTGGCGGCACCGATCATTACCTGCGCGCCAAACAATGCGGCCAGGACCGCCAGCGATGCGACGACGGCAGGCCGCCGGTCGCCATCCAGCACCTGCCAG
The DNA here is from genome assembly GCA_035702935.1 of Dehalococcoidia bacterium. Taxonomy (GTDB): domain Bacteria; phylum Chloroflexota; class Dehalococcoidia; order SM23-28-2; family RBG-16-64-32; genus DASSZB01. The sequence goes on along the minus strand of DASSZB010000340.1, from coordinate 6,091 downwards.
GCGAAGCCGACAACGAGCACTCCATCCACCGCGGCGAGGAGGCGATGCGCGTAGTGCAGGTCCGCCAGCTTGCCACCGGCAGACACCAGTTTGCCATCGAACAGCGGCCAGTCCGGATAGGCCAGTCCGGCACCCATCTGGGATACGAAGGCGCCGACGATAATCAGGGCAAAGGTGGCCGCCATCGCCAGGATGCCCAGGGGGCCAACACGGCGGAGCAACCCGCCGATGCCCTCCATCACGGGGAGGGACCTCCCTGCTTCGAGGCGAAAAGAGGCTATGGCGGTCGAGATCAACAGAGTGAATAAGGTGAGCGCGATCGTCAGGTGGAGGGCGACAACGGATGCCGCCGTCTCCGTCTCCACGGTTACGCCGCCGAGTATCACCTGTCCCGCCAGTAGCGCCATGATGGCAGTACCTCCGCGCGTGACGAAGCGGCTCTGCCGGTGGCGACGCCAGCCCCAGACCACAGTTCCGAGGATCATGAATCCCACCACGGAGGCGACTACCCGGTGCGAGTACTCGATCATCACCTTGGTTTCGGCGGGTGGCACGACGCGGCCATGGCACAGCGGCCAGTCCGGGCACGCCGTCCCCGAATCAGTTGCTCGCACGGTCCCACCGAGGACGATGAGACCCCAGACGGCCACGGCCGTAATGACGGCCAGCCAGCGATAGTCTAGCCGCACGCGCCGATCGGTCTCGGCGCCAACATCCCCGGCGGCTTCCATGCCCGCTGCCTTCACGAGCAGCCTCGCGAAAGAAGTGAAGATCCACCGGCTAACCGGCGCGCGGGGGTAGGGCACAAAACTGCGAACTGACGGTGCATGAGGTTGATCCGGGCTACCTTGTAGAAAATATCACAAGGGTAGACGACGGCATAGTCCAAAGCTTTAGCGCACGCTTGCTCTAGACCGGCCCGCCCATAGATACTTGGCACGGAATTCAGGCGCGCAGCCGGGAGAAAATCACGAAATGACCGGAGATTCCAAGGCCACCAACAGCGACTTCGTCAGCCTCCTCGACTCCAAGCTGAAGACGCTTCCCCGGTCCCTGCTCCTCTCGCAGGTCGTCGGCCCCAGCCCGGCGCCGGGCCAGCCACATGCGTACGTCCCGCCGACCGCGGCCATGCGTAGCGAGGCGCGGCAATTGACCCATAACCGGGCACTCCAGGACATCGCCAGTGCCCGCTTTGCCTTCCCGACCGAGAAGTACCGCGACTACAAGACGTACATCAACCACCCAAGGCGGACGATGGGCGTGCAAATGCCCGGCGGAGGCGTCGCCTACCCGGATATCGTCGTCGTCCAGCACCCGGAGAACAACGCGCGCATCGTTGCTGAAGTGGAGACTAATGAGAGCGTGCGGGAATCTGTGGCCGTTTACGAATGGGGGCCCTACGCGGAGTTGGCGCCTCTTTACCTGTACGTACCGGTTGGAAAGGGCGACGAGGCCCTTAGCCTCTGCCGCCGGTTCGAGGTTGCAGTCGTGGGCATCCGCACATGGCGCTACAACCCGGCTCAGGATGAGATCGAGCTAAACGACCACTTCACTGTCCCGAGCGGGCCGGAAGACCTCCTACCGAAGCTGCTCCGCTCGAGCTAAAACACACCGGCGCAGGGTGGGGCCGCGGAACGAGCAGCCAGCCACACCAAGTCCCGCCCCGCAGCCCCGCGTGAAAAGCGGATGCCTCACAACCTAATTTACGGTGGGACGTACGACCGGGATTTGCGGGCGTCCCGCAACCTCCGGCGGGGCTTTAACTCAGGACAATCTCTTCGATGCGGAACTTCATGACGCCCCGCGGGGCTTCTACCTCGACCTCTTCGCCCTCCCGGCGGTCGAGCAGCGCCTTGCCGACAGGCGAGACGCTGGATATCTTTCCGTCCGCGGCGTTCGCCTCGGTGGGGCCGACGATCACGAACCGGTTGGTGGCACCGGTGCCGACGTTCGTCACCACGACCGTGGTGCCTACCCGCACCTTTCCGTGATGTCCGCCCTGCTCCACGACCACCGCCCGCTTTAGCATCGCCTCTATCTCGCGGATGCGGGCCTCAACGTGCCCCTGCTTCTCCTTGGCCGCATCCAGCGGGGAATTCTCCCGGAAATCCTTGTCTAGCATGGCATGCCGGATCTCCTCACGGATGGCGGGGCGCAGCGCCACGAGGGATTGCAGTTCGGAGCTGAGGGCGTCCACGCCTTCTCTCGTCAGCTCCACCGAGCCATGCTCACCGGGCGAGTGCAGCGCGGCCGAGCCTTTGCTCCCCTTTCGGAGCCGAAGATGGGGCGCCAGATTTGTCTCTACCAGGCCCTCCTTCTTAAGGAACTGGAGAAAGGAACGGACGTGTTCTGCCTTCCGAGTGGTGTCGGGAGTCGCCGGGCCCATGATCTCCGCATAGAGCGCGACGTCGTGGCCCCTCATCTGGGCGGGGGGACGCTCGTTGCCGTACCAGCGCACGAACCGGTTAAGTTCGGCGATGGCAGTCTGACGTGGCCCGCCCTTTAAGCCTTCCGCAAAACGCGTTGCGGCATCAGAAAGCGTCAAGTCGGCCATTGGAACCCCATTCTAGGTACGGGCGGTTGACGGTGTCAAACCGGGGCGTGTCCCAGGGCCGGGCCCTCGGCCTATCCCCCGGTCTGCGCGGGTGCCGTCGGGGTAGGGCTGGGGGCCTCGGTGGGAGCGGCTGTCTCCTCCGGCGGCGTGGGTGTGTCCGTGGGTGTGGGCGGCTCTTTCGGGGTCTCAGTAGCTCCGTCCCCGGGAGTGGGCGGCGACGGGAAGTTGGCGATGCCGAGGTCGTCGGCCGCCTTCTGTGTCGTAATCAGGACGTCCTGTGCCTGCGAAACCTGTTCCTCGGGGAGTTCGTCGGCGAGATCGAAAACGAACGCGTACTGTTCGTTAAGGGCCTCCTCCACCTTCTGCCGGGACTCGGCATCAGGCGGCTGTCCCGAATCAGCCAGTTGGCTCGTGACATCTCGGAGGCTTTCGAGGTCTGCGGGACCGACTCTCCCCTGTAAGGCCCTCAGCTTCACGTGGTTAAGCTGGCTCCTGAATTCCTCGAAGTTGGCGGCGAACTGAGCTCTGCCGGGGGATCCGGTATCAGAGGAAATCCCGACCCGGGAATCGCTTGCGTCGTCATTGGCGCCTGCCAGCAGAATCGCGGCCCCGAGGAGCATCACGCCTGCGGCGGCGGCAACACCCGAGCCGAGCATTCCCCAGTGACGAACGCGCCACCCTTTACGAGAGCGATTGAATCCACGGACACCCCGGGCAATGTGACGGGCCTGACGGATCTCGGTGGCCGAGGCTACGAATCGGAGCCTGCCGCGGTCGAGCAGATGAGAGGGCGGGTTCAGCCCCTCGAATGCGTCTGAGATGTTCTCGGCAGTGCGGAGCAGAGGCTCGAGTTCGAGGGCCAGGCTGGGATACAAGGACAGGCTTTCTTCAACAGAACGCCTTCCCTCCAGCTGCGCCGAGAGGCACTCTTCAAGTATCTCCTCAAACCTTCTCTTCATAAGCGTTGGGCTTGGGCCGCACCATCTCTCTTAATTTCGCGATCGCTTTGTGCTGTATTACTTTTACGTTTCCCTCACCCTTGTTCATTGCACGTGCCGTCTCAGCCACCGAGAAACCCGCTCCGAAGCGAAACGCAATGACTTGCCTCTGCGCCTCCGGAAGCTTCTGGGCGGCGTCCATGATGTCCCGCAGCGCCAGCCGGCTTTCCACCAGCTCGTCCGGGCCCTGGTGGTCCAGCGCCAACCCCTCGGTGAGGGGGGCAGACCGTCCCCGGGCGCCGTCCTTGCGTCGCTGGCTGATCACCGCGTTGTGGGCGATCCTGAACAGCCATGCCGAGAAAGGGGCTTCACGCCACTCAAAGCGTTCGATCGCTTCGAGCACTTTCATGAAGACCTCTTCCGTCAGGTCCTCGGCGTCGTATGAGTTGCCCGTGCGGGCAAGTATGTACCGATAGACGCGAGGGAAATAGAGCGTGTACAGCTCAGATAGCGCAGCGTCGCTGCCAGCCCGAGCGGCGTCTACAACGAGACGCTCGCCGTGAGCGTCGCTATTAGGGCTCACGGGGCACTCCTCCCATCAAGCCCCCCTGTTCGGCTTAGGTGGTTGCGCCCCGTATACTACCCTATTTACCCCGTCATTGAATAGAACGCGACGCGCTCTTGAAAAGTTACCCACAAAATTGTGCCGCCCGGTGCGCCTCGAAGGCATCCCGCCACCACGTTGAATTCGGTGAGCGCCGGGCGGTATCCTGAATATGTATGCTTCGCCAACTGCGTTCCCTGGACCGCCGCAGCGCCTTCTCCCTCGGCTTGATCCTGGGATCGACTGCCCTTCTCGCCGCCGGGATCATCGGCATCATCGTCGCCCTCTCCAGCGACGGAATCGACCTGCCCTCTGAAGGCAGCATCGACGAAATCGTTGCGGACGCCACCATCCGGCCCAGCGAGAGCGCGCCGCCGCCGGTGGAGCGCGGGCCAGCCCCGGTCAGGTTCGTGATCCCGGGGCTGTACATCGACGCTCCTGTCATCACGGAGACGCTGGGCGAGGATTCCATTCCGCGCGTGCCGGACCGTCCTGACCAGGTAGCCTGGTACGATTTTTCGGCTTCCCCAGGACTCAGGGGCAACGCCGTGTTTACGGGTCACGTTGACTGGCAGGCGAGGGGAGTGCCCATCCCGGGTGTCTTCTACAGACTCCGCGAGATGAAGATCGGCGACGTGATTTCGGTTACGCTGGAAGACGGGACATCGCTGAAATATCGCGTGACCGGGAACGTCGCCACGCCTTATGACGATCCAAACGTGGTCAGGGTGATGAGTCCCACGAACCGAGATGTAATCACGGTTATCACCTGCGGGGGCTCATGGGCCAGCGACCGGCGCGCGGTCAACGGCGGGAGCTACACTCACCGCATAATCGTGCGCGCCGAGCGCGTGCTGGACACCGTCAGCGCCACCGGCGGTTAGCTGAACGTCGTCGGCCAGAGCTGTTCTGGCTGGACCTTTTCTCCCGCTGCGGAGGCGCCCTGGTTCAGTATGTGGGCAGCATTCCGCTCCAGGAGTTGCTCCGCGAGATAGGACAGCGACCTCAGCACTGATCCGTCAGCCCCGACGACAGTCAGCTGATCCCACCACGGCCGCATGTCCGCGGCGATGTCCTGCCAGCGCGGCGGTGGAGTGGGTGCCGGGGTGGGCGCCGGCTCGGGCGTGGGCTCAGGCGTGGGCTCAGGTGTGGGCGGCGGAGCGGGCTGCGGTGTCGGCGGCGGCGGTGGAGCCGGAGGTGGCGGAGGTGGCGGAGGAGGAGGAGGCGGCGGAGCTGGTGGGGGGGCGGAATCTCCCTGGCCGCCGAAGTCCGTGGTCCAGTACCAGCCGAACGACGAACCGGCGCTGTAGCCGCGGGCGATGCCGATCACCTTGAAGTTGCCGTTCAGCATGTTCGCGTTATGTCCCGGGGACGCCTTCCACAAGTCGAAGGCTGCCTGCGCGCTATCGACGCCTGCGGCGAGGTTCTCGCCCTTCCATGTGTTATAGGTATAGCCGAAAGCGCTCATGCGCGTGGGCGGGTCGCGGCCCAGGGAGTCCGTGTGGCTGAAGTAGTTGTTCGCCGCCATGTCGTTGCTCATCCAGCGGGCGGCGGTGTTCAGCGTCTCATTCAGCGAGAGCCCACCGAGGCCGTTGGCAGCTCGGTACTGGTTAATCAAACCGAGAAACGCACTCTCCTCACCGTCGAGGGCGGCTGCCTGCCGGGGCGGTGCGGCCAGGCTTATGGCTATGGCCAGTACGGCCAGCGGGACCAGCAGCAGGCACTTTCGCAGTCCCGATGTAACCCCTTCACCCGGTCTCATTCTCTCGATACTCCCAATCTGGGCTGGGCCTCAAGAACGGCCCTGCTCTCCTCGACCGGAGAAGCCAGCTGGCCTGCCTACCGGCCCCGATCTACGTGTTTCCATAAGTGGAGACGACCCCGCTATGGGCCGGTTACGCGGGGCAAAGTTTGGAAACAGTTAAGATGACGTCGTATGTGGCCCCCAGCTAACCTCAGTCCGGCTCAAGTGGAGGCGTTCCGGGTATACACCCG
>DASSZB010000202.1:0-2031 GCA_035702935.1 Dehalococcoidia bacterium | reverse complement strand
CTTGCCGTCTAGCTTTCCCATTTGGGTTCTCCTTTTCGTTTACGCGGTTTTTCGTAGGGGCGGGGCTTGCTCCGCCCTCCGGGGTGGGGCCGCGGCAGCCCCTCCCTAGGGTTCGACGGGGTCCAGTAGCACGACGGCCTCACCTTTGACGACGGGCTCGCCGTTCTGGTTGAAACAGTCGGTTTCGATTGTATACATGCGCTTTTCGGGCTCGATGCCCTTGACCTGGGCGACGGCCCTGATGGTGTCCCCGATCTTCACAGGGCGGAGGAAGCGGAGGCTCTGGCTGACGTAGACAGCGCAACACGATGGTGCCAGCTTCGTGCCGAGGACAGCGGAGATGTAGCCCGCGCCCAGCATGCCGTGGGCGATGGGCTCCTTGAAGCGAGTCCGCGCGGCGTAGGCGGCGTCCCGGTGCAAAGGATTCGTGTCGCCGGTCACCTGCGCGAACGCCTCGATGTCCTCAGCGGTCACGGTCTTTTCGAATTCGGCGCGGTCTCCGACCCTGGGCAGGCCGTCCATGGGCTTCCTCCTGGCTTCGTTGGGGCGTGCGAGATGAGATTACACCAGTGGGGGGAAATGGGAAATGTGAAACGAGTGAATGCAGTATGGAGGAGCGTGTCTGGTAGCATGGCGGGCGTGAAGGTCACGCAACGGCTGGCGGAGTTCGTAGCGGGTACGTCGTCCGAGGCCATCGGCGACGAGGCACGGGAGCGGGCGATGCGGGCCGTGGTGGACACGCTCGGCGTCATGCTGGCCGGGTGCCGGGAACCGGCCGCGCGCCTCGTGACGGATCAGGTCAGGGAGCAGGGCGGGAGACAAGAGGCGACAGTCATCGGCGCCGGATTCCATGCCCCGGCCCCTCAGGCCGCGCTCGCCAATGGTACGGCGGCACACGCCCTGGACTACGACGACGTCACCATGAACATGCGGGGGCACCCCAGCGCGCCGATGCTGCCGGCCCTCCTTGCATTCGGTGAGAAGCTTGGGTCTAGCGGGCGGGACATCCTGGACGCGTATGTGCTGGGGTTCGAGGTGGAATGCAAGCTGGGGTGGGCCATCGGCGAGCCGCACTATGCGCTGGGATGGCACGCCACTTCCACACTGGGGACCGTAGGTGCGGCGGCGGCGGTCACTCGGCTCCTGGGATTCACCGCCGGGCAGACGCAGACCGCGCTGGAAATCGCCGCCTCTCTGGCGAGCGGCCTGCAGGCGAACTTCGGGACGATGACTAAGCCGCTGCACGCGGGGTGGGCGGCGCGTAACGGAGTGCTGGCGGCGGATTTGGCGTCTCGCGGGTTCGACGCGAGCGCGGACGCCCTGGAGGGGCCGTCTGGATTCCTGCGGGCGATGTCGGGCGGCGCGGACATTGATATGGAGGCGGCTGTTCGCGGCCTGGGCGACCCATGGGAGGTCGTCAAGCCCGGGATCGGCATCAAGCTGTACCCGTGCTGCTACGCAACGCACCGAGCGATCGACGCTGCGCTGGAGGTCCGCCGACTGGCAGGCTTCAACACCCAGCGCATCGAGGCAGTTGAGGTGCACCTCAGCCAGGGCACGCTGCTGCCGCTGGTTGCCCGCATGCCTCAGACCGGGCTCGAGGCGAAGTTCAGCATGGGGTACTGTGTGGCGGTCGCACTGGTTCACGGGGCGCCGGGGCGGAGCGCCTTCACTGATGAGGCTGTCGCTCGCACCAGCGTTCGGGCGTTGGCTCAGCGCGTGCGAGCGATGGAAGACGGGCCGGACATGGCATACCCGATCGAGGGATCGGCGCGGATCGTGGTGACGGCGGGCGGCGCGAGCTTCGAGGCCACCGTGGAGAGGCCGCGGGGCGATCCCAAGAACCCGCTGACGTGGGAAGAGCTGGCCGGTAAGTTCCGGGACTGCGCGGCCTTTGTCCTGGGGGCCGAGCGCATCGAGGAGGTTATTGCCCTCTGCTACCGCATTCACGACTTGCCGAACATCAGCGAGTTAACGGACACAATGAGCACGTCTGAGCCTTGACAGGGCAAGTAGTGCGGAGCATGATTC
>DASSZB010000061.1:0-2692 GCA_035702935.1 Dehalococcoidia bacterium | reverse complement strand
TTTCCGCGCGCCAGAAGCAGGTCGTGGAGACGCTGCACCAGAGCATTCGCGGGGTAATCAAGAAACACAAGATCGAGATGATCGAGGGCGAGGGGCGGTTCCTCTCGCCGACGCAGGTTGCCGTCGGTGGCCGGACGCTGACCGCGAAGAACGTGATCATCGCCACCGGCTCCCAGCCAAAGGAGATACCGGGGCTGGAGACGGACGGGAAGCAGGTGCTGAACAGCGACCACCTGCTTGAGCTTGAAGAGCTGCCCAAATCGATCGTCATCGTGGGCGCAGGGGCCATCGGCTGCGAGTTCGCCTCGTTCTTCGCCGACGCCGGCAGTCAGGTCACGCTGATCGAGATGCTGCCGACGGTTGTGCCGTTAGAGGACCCGGACGTGGGAAAGGCGCTGGAGAAGGCGCTGGTGGGGCGTGGCGTAAACATAATGACCTCCGGGCGCGTCTTGACAGATAAGACGCGCAGCTATGACGGCGTGGTGGAATTAACGGTGGAACACGGTGGATCGGAGAAGACGGTACAGGGGCAGTGCGTCCTCATGGCCGTCGGCCGGGGCGCCGTGACCGAGGGCCTGGGGCTGGAGAAGACCGCCGTCCAGGTGGATCGCGGCTGGGTCACAGTTGACAACACATACCGGACGGCGGAGGCAAGCGTCTATGCCATCGGCGACGCCATCGGTGGCCTGCTGCTGGCACACGTCGCGGCGGCGGAGGGCTTCATCGCCGCCGAGGCTATTGCGGGGAAGGACGCCGAGAAGCTGGACTACACAAGGGTGCCCCGGGTCACGTACTCCCGCCCGCAGGTAGCCGCCGTGGGCCTCAGCGAGCAGCAAGCAAAGGACGCCGGGCACAACGTGAAGACGCAGCGCTTCTCGTTCAAGTACAACGCCATGGCCCTGATCCAGGACGAGACGGACGGGTTTGCGAAAGTCGTGTACGACGCGGACGCCGGCGACCTGCTCGGGGTGCATATCATCGGGCCGCACGCCTGCGAGCTGATATCGGAGGCGTCGCTGGGCCGGTTCCTGCAGGCGTCTGCCTGGGAGCTGGGCACGAATATCCATCCACACCCGACGCTGAGCGAAACACTGGGCGAGGCCGCCCAGCTTTCAGCCGGCATCAGCATCTACTGGTAAGTGAGGGGAGGCGATTGAGTTGGTCTCCGTGAAAGAGATACAGGGAGCGATGGGCCTGACCAGGGAGCAGCTCCTGGACGTCTTCTACAAGATGCTCCTTTCGCGCACGGTGGCGCAGCGGGAGCGCATGCTCAACCGGCTGGGCAAGGGCCCATTCGCCATCACCGGCGAAGGCCAGGAAGCAACGCAGGTGGGGGTGGCCTATGCGTTGAAGCCGGGGCACGACTGGGTGCTCCCGTACTACCGGGATATCGGCGTCGCCATCACGATTGGCCAGACGCCGAAGGACCTCCTGCTGGCGATGCTCTCGCGGGCCGAGGACATCAGCAGCGGAGGGCGCAACATGCCGTCGCACTTCAGCGACCCGAAGTTGCGCATCGTCGCCGGGTCCGCCCCCGTGGCCACACAGGTCCCGCACGCCGCGGGCATCGCACTGGCCTCGAAGCTCCGCGGAACCGACGAAGTGTCGGTGGTGTTCTTCGGAGACGGCGCCACCAGCGTAGGGGACGTGCACGAGGCGATGAACTTCGCGGGCATCCACAAGCTGCCCGTGATCTTCGTCTGCGAGAACAACGGCTATGCGATCTCCGTGCGCTGGGAGAAGCAGTGCGCGGTGCCGAACGTGTCGATTCGCGCCAAGGGCTACGGTTTCGCCGGTGTAACCGTGGACGGGAACGACGTGCTGGCCGTGTACGGCGCGGCGAAGGAGGCGGTGGACCGCGCTCGGCGGGGCGATGGCGCCACATTCCTGGAGGCGAAGACGTACCGCCTGGTGCCGCACTCGAGTGATGACGACGACCGCCGCTACCGAACGAAGGAAGAAATCGACGAGTGGGCAAAGCGCGACCCGCTCGTGGTCTACCAGGCCTGGCTGGAGAAGCAGGGCCTGCTGGACAAGGCCGCCGTGGATGGGATGCAGCAGCGGGCGGCGCAGGAAGTGGACGAGGCCACGACCTACGCGGAAAACGCCCCGCAGGCGCCCGCGGAATCAGCAGTAGAGAGAGTGATCATCGAGTAGACGTACGCCGGCGTCGGCTCTGGGAAGGGTAGGCAAATGACGTCGACAAAAGTCGCGCCCCCGGCGCGCGACCTCAGTAGCGAGCAGATGCTCGAGATGTATTACAAGATGGGCCTGGCGCGGGCCTTGAGCCTGCGGCAGCGCCAGTTGCAGCGAATGGGCCGCGGGCCGATGACCTTCAGCGGAGAAGGCCACGAGGCCGCGCAGGTGGGCAGCGCGTTCGCGTTGCGGCCGGGCACGGACTGGCTGTTTACCTACTACCGTGACATCGGCGTCGTGCTGACCGTGGGCATGAGCCCGCAGGACGTCCTCATGAGCTTTTTCGCCAAACGGGACGACATCAATAGCGGCGGCCGTAACATGCCTTCGCACTACAGCAGCCGCGCCCTCAGAATCGTCTCCGAAGGCGCGCCCGTGATGACGCAGGCGCCGCACGGCGCCGGCACGGCGCTGGCTTCCAAGCTGCGGGGTCTGGACGAGGTGAGCGTGGTCTACTCAGGTGAAGGGGCGACAAGCACGGGCGACGCCCACGAGG
>DASSZB010000038.1:0-2264 GCA_035702935.1 Dehalococcoidia bacterium | reverse complement strand
CTGGTACCAGGCGGTGACGACGCTGGACATCGAGCGCTCCAATATCGGGTCCGCGGTGGGCCAGCACCAGGCGGTCGAGGACCTGGTGGCGTACGCGCGGGAGAACCGTGCCGACGGAGTGGCCCGGCTGGACTCGGACCCGGCGATGCGGACGGAGCTGGCGGAGCGGTACGTGGAGGTGGAAGTATCGATGATGCTGTCGTACCGACTGATCACGATGCAGAACCGAGGGCTGATCCCGAACTACGAAGCGGCGGCGACGAAGCTGTACTCGATGGAGCTGAACCAGCGGATCGCGAACACGGCGCTGCGGTTGATGGGGCTGTACGGGCAGCTGGGCCGGGGCAAGTGGGCGCCGATGAACGGACGCCAGATGTTCGGTTACCTGCGGTCAGTGGCGAATACGATCGAGGGCGGGACGTCGGAGATCCAGCGCAACATCGTCGCGCAGCGCGGGTTGGGGTTGCCGAGGGAGTAAGGCCGCGCCGCAATTGGCAATTGTTCATTGGCAATAGTGCAGGGGCGCGTCATGATGCGCCCCTACATTCGTGTCCGGGTGTCAGCGCTCCGGCGAGTGATGCCGGGGTCTGAAGCCCCCGACATACGGGCAAGGGACACAGGCACACGGGCGGCCTTCCCGCGCTCGTCGTTGGTTCCTCAAGAACGCGACGCGAGGAAACGAGAACGGTTGCGGCTATACTCACGTTGACGTAAGGAGACACCAGATGGCCACAGTGCCGGCATTCCACTCGGTCAACCAGGCAGCGAAGCCCCCTGCGCACCGCATCTGCCACGATACGGATATGATCCCTCGCGGGTCGGGGTGGGGCAGGTGCTAATCGCACAACGCGATTGACCGGCTAAGGAGAGCCGACATACGGCGTCGGGCGCAGCACGGGTGATCCTCAGAGCACGGGGCGACTACTCGCGTCCACGGGGCTGGTTACGGCGACTGGAAGGGAGGGGTGCTGCATCCCTACGAGTAGGTCAGGGTACACGGGCGAGGCAGCAGGCAGGTTGCACTTTACGTACGCGTCATGGTATCGTGCGCACGGTTTGAACGGGGGCCATCCGGGCCTCCGTACGCCGGAGGCCGCCCCATATGGACTTTCGCTTTTCGCCCGAAGAAGAGGCGTTCCGCCAGCAGATCCGTGACTGGCTGACGGACAACCTTCCCGAGGAATGGGAGGCGGCTGCCGGTTTCTCGCGCGGCCGCGACGAGGGCAACGCCAGCATCTACAAGGACTTCGCGAAGAAGCTTTCCGAAAAGCAGTGGGTGGCCCCCCACTGGCCGGTGCAGTACGGCGGCCTGGGCCTCTCGGTGATCGAGCAGCTCATCTTCAACGAGGAGATGGCCAACGCCAACGCCCCCATCGGCTACTCGGCGATCGGGGTCGGCTGGGCAGGGCCCACGATCATCGTCTACGGGACCGAGGAGCAGAAGCAGAAGCACCTGAGCGCCATCACGAACGCCGAGACGATGTGGTGCCAGGGGTTCTCGGAGCCGAACGCCGGCTCCGATTTGGCCAACCTATCGACGAAGGCCGTGCGCGACGGCGACGACTACATCATCAACGGGCAGAAGATCTGGACGTCCGGCGCGCACTACGCCGACTGGATGATCCTGATCGCCCGCACGGACCAGGACGCTCCCAAGCACAAGGGCATCAGCTACTTCCTGCTGGACATGAAGACGCCGGGGATCAGCACGCGGCCGCTGATCGACATGATGAACAACCACGGATTCAACGAGGTGTTCTTCGAGAACGTGCGCGTGCCGCGCTCCAGCCTGCTGGGCGAGGAGAACCGCGGGTGGTACATGGCGGCGACCACGCTGGACTTCGAGCGCTCGTCAATCGGCGGGGCGGTCGAGGCCAAGAAGATGATCACGGAGCTGGCGGAGTACGCCCGCGATACGAAGCGCAACGGCACGCGCCTGATCGACGAGGTGCCCGTGCGCGTGCGCATCGCGGAGGCGGGGATCGAGGCGGAGCTGGGGCGGCTGCTGTCCTACCGGGTGGCGACGCTGCAGGCGCGGGGTTCGGTGCCGAACTACGAGGCGTCGATCGCCAAGCTGTTCAACACCGATATGAAGCTGCGGATGGCGCGCTACGGGATGGAGATCATGGGCCTGTACGGGCAGCTTGACCACAAGAGTAAGTGGGTGCAGCTGAAGGGCCGCTTCGAACGACAGTACATGTGGCAGACGGGCCTGGCGGTCGGCGGCGGGACGACGGAGATACAGAAGAACATCATCGCCATGC
>DASSZB010000317.1:0-3642 GCA_035702935.1 Dehalococcoidia bacterium | reverse complement strand
TGCCGCCGTGTGACCGGGCGATGCGCTCCGCTATCGCCAGACCGAGGCCGGTCCCGCCCATCATCCCACGCTGATTGCCACGATAGAAGCGACGAAAGATGTTTGGCAGAATGTCCGCCGGTATGCCGGGGCCGGTGTCCTCCACGCGAACGTAGGCCTCGGCGCCGTTCCTGTAGACGGATAACGTCACCTGACCACCTGCAGGCGTGTACTTGACGGCGTTTTCTACGAGGTTCAGGACCATCTGCTTGACCTGGTCCCGGTCCCCCATCACCGTCACCTGGTCTTCGCGACCGATGCTTAGCTTCACGTCGGGCCGCAGGTCCCGCCCCTGGCGGATCACTTCGAGGCAGACGACGTCCAATTCCAGGAGTCGGCGCTCCGGCTCCCGGCCGGCGTCGGCGCCCGCCATGTACAGGAGGTTGGTTGTGAGCCGGATCAACCGCGAGACCTCGTTGGACATGCGTTCGTAGTGTTCGCGCGATGCGGGATCCAGGTTTTTGTCCATGAGCATGACGTCGATGTTGCCCCGTAGGACAGTGAGCGGCGTGCGCAGCTCGTGGGAAACGTCCATGACAAAATGTTGCTGCTCCTGGAACGCCTTCTCCAGGCGCTCGAGCATGGCGTCGAAGGTGTCCGCTAGCTTCTGGACCTCGGCGGGCTGGCGCTCCGCGTGGATGCGACGCCGCAGGTCCGAGGCCTGTATCTCCGCGGCGACATCGATGACCTTCTGCAACGGCCGCACCGCGCCGCGCGAGAGCCACAAGGCTGCGCTTACGGCGAGAATGGTCGCGACAACACCCTCTGCGGCGAAAATCACCAGCAGCGTCCGCACGGGGTCGACGACACCTTCTGTCACGCGGGCTACCTGGACGATGGCGACTTCGCCATTGGGCAGGTCGAAGCGGCTGGCGCGGGACCGGTACTCCTTCTCGTCGGACAGGTCCCTGGTATCGTAGACGACGTCGCTTGTAAGCACGCGCGCCCGCTGTTCCTCGGTCAGGGGCAGGCTGCCTGCCTGCAGGCCCTCGGTGACCCACAGCGGGGCCCCGTCCGCGTCCCGGATGACTGTGATGAAAGGCTCTCTGGCTTCTCTCGTGCTGGCGTAGCGCTGCACCACGTCCCGAAGCCGCGGGTTGTCAAGGGTCCCGGCCAGCGTCAACTCGGCCTGGATTGCCTGGGCGTTGTCTGCCAGGCTGTCGTCCAGGTTGTCTCGAAGGACCCGCTGCAGGGCGAACTGGACTGTGAAGAAGATGACGGTGAGGGTGACGGCAAAGGCCAGCACAATGCCGGCGGCCAATCGCCAGCGCAGGCTGAGGTGCATTCACCTACGCCTTTAGGACGTACCCTACGCCGCGCACGGCGTGGATCAGGTCCGGCTCACCCGCGGCGTTAAGTTTCTTGCGCAGGTAGCTGACGTAGACCTTGATGGCATCCGACTCCACGTCGAAATCGTATCCCCACACCTTCTCGAAGAGCGTCTCCTTGGTCACGACTTGCCCGGAGTGGCGCGCCAGGTACTCCAGAAGGTCGAACTCCCGGGCCGTTAGAGTTATGTCACGTCCGCCCCGAGTGACTTCCCGGCTAGCCGGCTTAACCACGAGGTCGCTCACGCGGAACGCCTCTGCGCCTCCGTCTCGAGCGCGATCGCGGCGACGCAGCGCGACGTTGATTCGCGCCAGGAGCTCGGCAAACTCGAACGGCTTCGTCATGTAGTCGTCGGCGCCGGACTCCAGGCCCTCCACCTTGTCGGAAACGGCGTCGCGGGCGGTGAGCATGATGATGGGGACATCCTCCGCCGCGCGAAGCCGGCGGCACACCTCCACGCCGTCCATGTCGGGCAGCATCAGGTCCAGGACCACGATGTCCGGCATACGCTCCCGTGCCGCATCGAGTGCCGCGGCGCCCGTGTGGGCGACATCGACATCGAACTGCTGGAAGATCAGGCCGCGCCGGACGAAGTCGGCGATATTCGGTTCGTCTTCTACGACAAGAACTCTGGGCATACCTCAGCCTTGAACATCTTTGATCCTAGCATATGAGTTCTATTGAAAGCGTCAGGGGCAAGTGTGGCCGAAGGCCCTCTGCCCGATAAACATCGGCGGTCTCAGCACCACGAGCATCGCCATATCCTGGAGGTTTATGAACGCGAAAAAGACGGCCTTGCCAGGCACGATGTCGTACCGCATAAGCGCGGTCGGCATGGGTGTTGCCCACAATTGTACAGCGACCGGAACCTGAAGGCGGATCCCGCGCGGGACGCCCCCTTTCTTTTCACTGTATGAAAACTTCTACGTACCGATGTTGTCGCAAGGGGGATTCTGAACGACTGAGAGACCGGCGATGTAGCGGAGGATCTTGAGGGCGTCCGTGGCGAGGACCGCGCCGGTGCAGTCCACGTCTCCCTGCAGCGTCGGGCCACCGGTGCCGATGTTATCGCACGGTTCGTTCTGGACGCCTGAAAGAGCGGCTATGTGGCGGAGCACTTTGAGGGCGTCCGTGGCGAGGACCGCACCGGAGCAATCGACATCGCCCTGCAGGTGAGGCTGGCCCGTTGGTACCGGCGTTGGCGTGGCGCTCCCAACCGGGGTGGGGCTCTCTGTCGGCGTCGGCGTCGGAATCTCAGTCACCGTAGGGGTCGGCATCGGACTGGCCGTTGGCACAGGCGTCGGGCTTTCAGTCGGGGTCGGGGTGGACACAGGCGTAGCCGTAGGTGTTGGTGTGGGACTCGCTGTCGGCGTTGGGGTGGGGCTCTCTAATGGCGTCGGTGTCGGCGTCGGGCTGGCCGTCGCCGTCGGCGTTGAGCTCGGCGTTGGCGACGAGGTTGGGCTAGGCGTCGGCGACGAGGTCGGGCTAGGCGTCGGCGACGGGGTCGGGCTCGGCGTCGGGGACGGGGTGGGGGTCGGAGTCGGCGACGAGGTCGGCGTGGCGCCGGAGCAAGTCTGGTTGACGGCGATGGCGCCGCCATTGATCGTGTCAGGAACAAGCGTCCCGTTATTCACATCGAGTACGACCACGTCGGCTAGCGTAAGGGCGTATTCGCCGGCCGGCGCGTCCGCATCGCTCGATATAGTCAGGCGACTCAGTACGCCGCTCCCGGACTCAGGTGAATCGATATTGATATCCAGAACAGTAGAGTACCAATTCCCGCTACTATCACTGTCTGGCAACAGATCGCTTCCATCGAACGGGGTGTCGCCCGGGTTATTGGCAACCAGGAGGAAGTTGTGGTCCGCGGTCTGCACCGTCAACCACGTTTCGTTATAGTGCAAATCGTAATTGAAGCCGATCATCTTGCCCGCCGCCGGTATGTTGGTGACGGTCACATCCAGGTCTAATCTGTCGACCGCGTCTTCGTCGGCGTCCAGCTGATCGTTCTCGTTGATGCGAGCGCAGGGTTCGCGGCTGCCCAGGCTGGTAGCCGTGTTCGCCGGCGTGCCCGCTGGATTCATGTCGATACTTATGGCATCCGGGTTGGTCCCTGCCGCCCGCCCCAGTGAAGCGACTGTGAAGTAGCCCGCCAGGGCCACCAGAGTTATCGCTGCGAGCGCAGCGGCCAACCTTCGCATCTGCCCGTGCCCCTTTCAGTCCAGTCCCTGCGTTTCCCGCGCAAAGGACGCAGTCCGAATTAATTGTCCCTAA